>CADCIQ010000001.1 GCA_902801425.1 uncultured Bacteroidales bacterium
AGACTACAGAGGGCCCAGAAGGAAAATGTATAGTGAATTAAAATTTATTAACAAAATATATTTGGAAAAATCTATAGGAAGCGGATTTACAACGGACCTACAACGGACCTGCATCGGAAGGAGTTGAAAGTTCTCGCAAGGCTCAACAAACAAAAACAAGTTCCCTATCTTACCAATCTTTTGCCAAGAGAAAGGCTCGCTTACGCGAATATATTATTTGGAAAGAATTCCGTTTGCGCCTGAGCTTTGCGAAGAAATTAGCAATACATTTTATCAGTAAATTAATTTACTGGTTTAATTTTCTTATAATTTACTTTCTACATCAGGGCGCAAGCCCAGTCTTTTTGGAGCGAAATCGCGACCGGTAACAAGTAACAGGTAACAATAAGGATTTTAGTGCATGGCCAAAAATTTTACGGAATTATTCTAAGGTGTTTATATACCTTATTATATATAGAAATTAAAAATATAGGGCTTCAGCTACACTCATTTCCTTATTGTTACCCGTTACCTGTTACCAACACGTTTTCCGGGATGTCCTGATTTGGTTTACAGTTTGTAGTTGTCATTATACTGCATTCGTTGACATCATACTTGAAAGGTTGTCTAACCCTGCGGTAACAAGTAACAGGTAACAATAAGGAAATTAGTGCATGTATAGCTCGCGAACAAGCAACTACCCCCAACTGAACATGCTCAATTGGGGGCAGGTATGTGATAAACCCTTATTTCGATAGAAAATAAGAGTCGGGGAGATGCAAGAGAACTACTTGTTCTTCTTCAAAAGATTAAGCTTTACCTTTGGAGCAAGGGCATTGTTCGTCTTCTCGGTATATTCTGCGAGCTTGAGCTGTGCCGTACCCTTGATGTCTGCAATATTGGCACCAACCATGAAGTCATAGTTTCCAGCATCGGCTATCCAACGGCTGTTAGCCTCGTCAAAGCTTGCAAGGTCACGCTGGGCGATAGTCATCTGCAAGGTCTGTGTCTCGCCCGGCTGAAGGAGGCTGGTCTTTGCAAATGCCTTGAGTTCCTTCTCAGGCTTCTCAATAGAACCGTCAGGAGCAGCAACATAAACCTGTGCGACCTCCTTTCCGGCAACCTTACCGGTATTCTTCACACTAACGCTGACGGTAATCTTGTCGCCCACCTTCCTGACAGTAGGCTTGCCAAACTCGAATGTGGTATAGCTCAAGCCATAGCCGAACGGATAGGCCACATCCTTGTTCCATGTGTCGAAATAGCGATAGCCAACCCATATATCCTCCTCGTGGTTGGTGAAATCACGTCCCTGAATGTTGTCACGGCTATAGTTGAGCAGAGTCTCATAACCGAACGCAGGCATTTCGACAGGGAAATTACTTGTTGACGGATGATCAGTTGCAAAGATAGGCCATGTCATAGTGAGACGGCCTGAAGGACAAACCTTACCAGTCAGAATATCCACCACACTATTTCCGCCCTCCTCACCAGGCTGCCATGCCACGAGGATAGCGTCTGCAATTCCTCTCCAGCTTGAAGTTTCAATCACGCTACCAGAATTGATAACGACAATAACAGGCTTGCCAGCAGCATGATACTGGGCACTAACGCTCTGGAGCATCTTCAGTTCAAGTTCGGTAAGACCAAACTCACCTCTGATACTTCTGTCGATACCCTCACCTGCCTGACGGGAGATAGTAAAGATAGCAGCATCAGAATTAGCTACCTGACGTGAGATGCAGAGGTCGCTAATCTCGACCTCAGGTACTTTCTGGTCGCCCATGTATGGAGCCTCAAACCAACGGTCAGGAGTACGGTCAGCCTCAAACTTCAGTTTAGCAAAGGCGATATACTTCTGATAAAGTTCGGTAAGATCAGCAGTTGTTTCAATGCCGGCATTCTTCAATCCTCCCACAAGGTCGATGATATAAGGAGTATGTACGCAACCAGAACCCACGCCACCAGAAAGGAAATTGTAGGAGCCAGTTCCGAAGAGTGCCACCTTCTTGATATTGCGCATAGGAAGGGTGTTGTTGGCATTCTTGAGAAGCACCATGCCCTCGGCAGCAGTCTCACGGGTGATGGCTGCATGAGCCTTGAGATCAGGAGCATCAGACGCCTTGTAACCAGCAAAATGTGGAGTCTTGACGATGTATTCGAGCATTCTGCGAACGCACTTATCCACATCCTCAATCTTTAGTTTACCGCTATTCACGCCATCAACGATATCCTTTACCTGTTCAGGTGAACCCGGTTCCATAAGGTCGTTACCAGCCTTCACCTCATTGATAGTGAAGAGACCTTGACTCTCACGCTTTCCGATCCAGTCGGTCATTACGATTCCCTTGAAGCCCCATTCATCGCGGAGGATGGTTGTGAGCAGATCATAATTGCCTTGAGCGTAAGTGCCGTTGACTGAGTTGTATGACGACATGATTGTCCATGGATTACTCTCCTTTACTGCAATCTCAAAACCCTTGAGGTAAATCTCACGGGCAGCACGCTGGCTGAGACGCTCGTCCACACGAGTACGGCTTGTCTCCTGTGAGTTAACGGCATAGTGCTTTATGCTCACGCCCACTCCCTCGCTCTGCACACCGTTGATATATGCGGCAGCTATCTTACCTGTAAGGAGCGGATCTTCACTATAATACTCGAAGTTACGTCCACAGAGAGGGTTACGGTGGATATTGACACCAGGACCGAGGATAACGTCGCAGTTGTATTCCTTAGTCTCGTTGCCTATAGCCTTACCCACACGCTGTGCAAGGTCGATGTTCCATGTAGAGGCGAGACAAGTGCCAACAGGGAAGCCTGTAGCATAGAATGTCTTCTGAGTTCCCGGGCGTGTCTGGTCAATACGCACTCCGGCAGGACCGTCTGTGAGGATAGTCTCAGGAATACCAAAGCGCTCAATGGCTACAGTAGTGCCGGCAGCTCCCGGTACGGTACGTGCAGCAGAACCTGCAACAGCCACAGGCGAGAAGAAATCAAAGAGTCCGCCAACAAGCAACTGGGCTTTCTCTTCAAGTGTCATTGCGGATATTACCTCGTTGATATTATCCTTTGTAAGCTTAGGCGCTTGCGCCGATGCATTTAGACTCATAACTGTCATTAGGGTTAAGATTGATTTTTTCATAAAAGAGAGAATTAAAATGCCCCTCACCTGCCCTACGGGCATCCTCTCCCCAAGGGGCGAGGAGGAAGTTACCTTTTATCGCTTGTGAGGGATTGTTACTAACTTGCTCCCTTGCCCCTCTACGGGGAAAGGGATGGGGAAAGGGGTCGGGGGGGCCATTGTTTATAGTGTCGTTAATATTGTATTCATCTTCCAGTTTGTCTCATTCCATTCAGAGCCGAGGTTAGAGTCCTTGAGGATTCCGCCTCCACCATATACCGTGAGCCTTCCCCCTTGGAAATGCGCACATCTGAGATTAACGAAGAGGTTGCTCTCGCTATCCTCGTCAAGCATTCCCACGACACCAGAATAGTAAGACCTATCGTAGCCTTCATACTCCCTTATGAATGCAGCAGCCTCCTTTGCAGGCAAGCCACAAACGGCAGGTGTAGGGTGAAGGGTCTTTATCAGATTATGGATGATGGGTGATGAGTGCTGGGTATCGGGTGATGGTGCCAAATGGAACTCAGTCTTGAGATGTACGAGTTGCCCAGCACGCGAAGTGTATGGTCCTTCCTCCTCAAGAATACGGACATAGGGACTTACGGATTCACGGATATAGTCTGCTACGATTTCCTGTTCCTTGCGGTTTTTCTCGCTCCACACAATATTCTTCACAGGCACTGTATCAGGAACAGACATAGTACCTGCAAGTGCCATGGTGCGATAGTGATTGCCACTACCAGATACAAGTATCTCAGGGGTACAACCCATCCATACTCCCTCTCCCGGTATCTGTGCCAGATAAATCATCATGCGAGGGTAAAGGTTGCAGGCACGATGAAAAGCCTCCATAAGCTCAGTCTCATCACCATTCCATTCCCATTCACTCGCGCGGGAAAGGACGAGCTTTACAAACTCTCCCTTCTGAAGTGCACTCATGAAAGTGGCAAACGCCTTGGCATAAGATGACGGATTCTGAGTGATCTGTATTGGATGATGGGTAGCCCCCCCAGCCCCCGAGGGGGAGATTAGTTGTCGGGGTATAGGTGTTGACTGTTGAGCACCTTCAAAGAGAAGCACCCTATGCCTGGATTCAAGGTCATAGGGAATCATTACGAAGCCTTTTCTGCCTCGTATGTCATCGATAGAATCAAGTCGTGTGACATTATCACATTCGATTCTTATCGCCTCACTTGAATATGGAAGTCTGTAAATTACCATAAAAATATAACAAACGGCCCCTCACCTGCCCTATGGGCATCCTCTGACACATACTCGGAGATACTCAATCTCCGACTTCCCCAAGGGGCGAGGAGGGAAGTATGTATTGTCCCCTCAAAGAAGTCCTCATAACGTAAAAATGTAACTTTTTCCCTCGCCCCCCTGGGGAGAGGGTGTCCGAAGGACGGGTGAGGGGCCGCAGATTAGGCTAACACCATATTAGTAACCCTCTCCGTTGAGAGCAACCTACCATCCTCACCTCTGACCTCTACATTCCAGATATGGGTGGTGCGCCCGATGTGGATTGGTGTTGCCCTTCCTATTACCTTGCCTTCCTTAGCCGACATGCCGACATGATTGCCAGAAACCTGAAGTCCGCAGATGCGAGCATCATCACCAACAATGGCAAGGCTTCCAGCACCAGCTACCGTCTCTGCCATAGCAAGGGCGGCACCTCCGTGGAGAATGCCGAAATACTGTACCGTATTCTCGTTGATAGGCATCTCGGCAAGTACGGATTCATCGTCAGTTGGCAGAAACCTGATACCAAGCGTATGGTTCATAGTCCCTACCAAACGAGAGTTGAATATATCACATTGTTCCTGTGTCATTATATCAAACAACTTTACAAGTGCACCGTTTCATATTTATGAGTGCAAAGATAGCAAAAATTCGGGAAACAAAAAAGAAAACAGACTAAAAATGGCAAAAAAATCCCCCTGATCTTTTTTTAGGAGACCAGAGGGAAACTACATAATGAAAAGCGTCATTGACTTATTTCATAACCTTTCGGCTTCCTGCGGATGACACCTCAATGTAGATGCCACGAGGAAGTGAGCTGAGACTCTTACCAACAAACACACCGTTGAGCGTGTAGTAAGTTACAGAAGACTGACGGTTGGTCTTGTCTGCGGCAACCTCTGTGATTCCAGTCTCGATTTCATCAGAAATTACATCCATGCCAATGAAAATGTCAGATGGCTGAATAGAATTGGCGTATGAGATGGTCTGATGATTGAAGAGATAATAACTGTTACCTCCGTCAGGGAAACGACCAACGGTCTGATCGTATGCCATAGGACCATAATGGAGAGTATCAGCAAACTCCTTCATCTGAGGATTTGCATCGAAATATGCAGAGTTGTTTGCAACAAATTCATCACTTGAACTGATAAGTACGAGAGCTCCCTCATCATTGCCCAACTTGAAATTAGCATGAATCTGGGACTGAGCTTCGCGCTTGCTGCACCATACGATGAGATGACCGTGAGCAGGAATGATAGCAGCCTCGTCTGTTGGAGCGGCAATCTGATACTTTTCTGGCTTCTTCTCATTATCGCTGATGTAGAGACCGTTGACGTTGAGGTCAAAGTCAGTAGTATTATAAAGCTCTACCCAGTCATCTTTCTTGAAGAGCTCATTTACAAGCATGTCATTGCCCGCGCTCACCTCGTTGATCTTAATAGGAGCATCAGCGAAATCAGGAAGTTTTTCAGCATCAGCCTTCTCCCATACGGCAGTAAGGTTGACAGTACCTGTTGATGGCATTTCATACTCCATCTTTCCAGATAGGCACTTGCCGTCAGAAGACTTCCAACCTGCGAAGCGGTATCCGGCAGGAGCAACAGCCTTAAGTGTGATTGGTGCGAAGAGTTTGCCTGAGAACTTACCCGTTGGTACTTCCATGCCATTGACAAGGATTGAAGCGCCCTCGATATTGCTTGCAAGAGTAACGCTCTGAGCAGTATTACTGCCAAGTTTCATATAAGAGCAGTTCTTTAACTGGGTAATCATAGCATTCTGACGGGAATAGAGTCCGTTGATAAGATCGTTTGCTGTCCATGTAGGATCAACATAACCGCCCTGGCTGAGATATGTTGTCATATCACTCACAATCTTCCTTGTGCGATTAGGTTCAAACACAGAACCGGCAATCACACAATAAGCATCGATGAACTTCTTGCGGAAAGTCTCATTGCTGAGCATATTCTTGAAGATGGTGACAACCTCAATCTCCTTGTACTGGCGAGTGCCGGAAATCATCTTGTTCTGAGAATAGTCATAGCCCTTGAGCTCATTGAAGTTGAAATACTCTTCCTTGAAGAATTCATCAAACGGCTTACTTCTGTTCAGGGCGAAGTCAAGATCGAAGAGCACAAAGCGGAACTTACCGTCATTCTGGTCACGATAAGCCTTCACATTGTTGTGTGGCCAGTCGTCAGAACCCAAATACAACTCCGTTGCCATATAGTTGATATACTCATCTATATCCACAAGCTTGCAAATCTCATTGTAAGACTCTTCGGAAGAAGCAGTCTTCGCAAGCTCATACCACTTGTTGAATGAATCCTTGGTACCTTCCTTCTGCACATAGCCAGAGTCGGCACAAACCTCAAACTGATCCATAACATCTGAGTCTATACCGTAGTTGGCATAGCCATGATGCTTGTTGTTCGGCTCGCGCATATTGAGCACGGCATAAGGCATTGCATTGATATACACATGAACAGGCTGCCATGCCTGATGCTCCACGTAGAGTCCGCTTGAAGCTACAACCTGCTGCACAGCTGCATCCTTGATACGTGCGTTGTTGTCATTACCTCCATTACGTATCTGGAGAGTCTTATGCTTGAGATAGCTCTTACCGTACTCTACAGCAGGATTATCCTTCTCTGTTCCAAAGAACTGATATGCAAACGTATTGTTGAGCTCGTATGCCTTGCCTGCCTTCAGCTTGAAAGAATGAGGACTCCATGCCCTACTCCATCCGCCGCATGCAGAGAAGTCACACTCCTGGGAGATGACACACTCGTTCTTGGTTGTGATATACTCGAAGTTTACAGGACGGTCCCAGTCCATATTTCCGTTGTACATTTTGTCCTGACCATTTCCCAAGCGGCCGTATTTTGAATACTCAAACATTCCGACCTCAGCTCCGAAGAGATTATCCAGATCTGTCACGACAGATATGATAGGGAACGGCTCGCTGTCGGTGTTCTTGATATAGGTACGTGTCACAACAGGACTTGCAAGCATTCCATCCTGGAAGAGACGGAAACGATAGGATGTAGAATATCTCACGTTGAACTTTCCGTCAGTAGAAACAGCGCCGTTTGTAAGGGTTGGAGTAGTACCGTCAATTGTATAGCGGAGCGTTGCGCCCTCCGGAATATCCACCTTTATGTTAAGTGAACCAGAGAAGAGCTTGGCAGGAGTATCAACCTCAGGCTTCTTTAGTTGTTTGGTGCTGAATACCGATGTGGCATTACTTGCCCCAGGTGTAGGCACATCAGTAGTACCCCATTCGCTGCCGCCGTCCTTTGTAAGAGCGTATGACACGCGACTGATAGCCTCAGGATATGTGACCTCGGCAAGGATATTCTCACCGTCAGATACGATTATCGTACCGCCGTCACAATCCAGTTTGTCATTAATCTGACGATATGACTCCTTGGTAAACACCTCAAAGTGGTCGAAGTTGAGAACTGCATAGCCATGTGCAGGAAGCGGACCATAAGTATCAATCAGACGATGTTTCTTCAGATTAGCGGGATCATCAGACACATAGAGGCCGCCAAGCTGAACACCCTTATCCGTAGGGTTATAAAGCTCCACCCATGAACCGAAGTTTGTTGAAGGGTCGCGATATACATCCACGTTGGCAGCCATCAACTCATTAATCTTGACATTCTCAGAAGTAGCCGTAGCAGGAGTCTCAACTGTTACCGTACATGATGAATGTGCGCCACCGTTGTCAACCGCAGTCGCATAGATTGTTGCTGTTCCAGCACTAACACCCGTCACGTTACCTTCCTTGTCCACGGTCGCAACCTTTGTATTGCTTGACGACCAGGTCACACTTGGATGTGTAACATCTTCCGGTGCGAGAGAATAAGAAATGTGCTTTGTCTCCAAAGGAATAATGGTCAGGTTCGAAGGAGTAAGCGTGATGTCTTTCACCCTGACAGGCTCGCCCCAATACTCAAGTTTCCAATCGTCGATACAAGTCCAGTCCTGATTAATATGCTGAGACTTGCGTATTCCGATTTTCAGGACACCGTCCTCACCCACCTCGCATTGCAAGGTGTTCTTGTAATAGCCGGCAGCAAACCAATAATAGGCAGCCTCCATATTGTCAGGTATATAGAACTGGTATGATGACCATCCCCAGAATTCCGTCTTGTTTCCTACACCAGCCATACTTCCGCCAAATCCATTTTTATGGATACCTGAGCTTGCAGGAGCGATGGCAGTACTATAGTCATCTATGGATGACGTGGCATAGAGTTGTGCGTACTGCTTAGAAGTATCCTTATTTTTATAAAGATTATAGTCTTCTTTTGCAGTACCCATACGGTAGAAAGCCTTGAGGCTCACACGATACGTACCAGCCTTGAGGCCGGTAATTGTCTGATAGGTGTTATAGTTCTTGTTGAAATGCTCAGCATTCTCTACAGGGTTATACCCGCCAAGCTTATCCCCCTCCCAATAGGAGTAGTCATTTTCAACATACGAAGGATTCTTGACATATTTCTCTGTAATGTCAATCCATTCTTGTTGTGCATTAGCAGCAAAAGCCTCCAGCACAACCATTGTCGTCAGTAGAATTCGTTTCATGTTTATGAAATTAACTGTTTCGATATTGTCTTTTTCTTTACAATAACACCCCCTGTCTCACCCTTTGGAAGCAGAGGGTATAACCGGGACAAAATTAGAAAAAAAAAATGACATCACCAAAGAATTTTCCTCTTTTTATAACATTTCCCTGTGTTGTTGGAAAATTTGTATACTTTTGCATTTAGAATGAGTAACAAAAGAAGGATCGATATTCGACAAAATAGATAATTTATTGCATCTTGCCCAATCCTCCGACACAGACAATATTCGCGTATGGGATAATTTTGGGCTTATGACGAGAATCACATGACAGAATAGATTTTGGGGACGGAGATGGTTCTAATTTCCTCCTATGTTCCTCCTATGATCCTCCGTACCAAAGTCGGTGCAAAGTCGGTGCAAAGTCGGTGAAGAAGCGATTTAATAGCGGAGGTTCATCGAGTTTGGTACGGAGGAATAGCAGAGGCAAAACGATGGCACAACATTCTCAAATATTCTATCCAAGACCTTCTCTTATCTTCTCTTATCAAGTGAGTTCTAACTTTATTATTAAACAAATCCGAAAATTTGACATTATTCTTAGTTAATGTATTCATTTTATGCCGTTTTATCGAAAAAAATGAATAATTTTGTAGGCATTTTGTTTAAAAGGTAAAATTACAGATTGATATGAAGATAATGTTTCTCTCACTTTTGTTATCGGTGCCTATAGCGCAGAGCGACAAGGTTATGCAACTTTACGAGGCGAGCACACGATATTATGAAAGTCAGAAATACGATAGTGCCGTAATCGTGGGTGAAAAGGCTCTGCCCCTTCTGCAACAGAAAGGAATGAAAGATGAAGAGGCTGAGGAACTGAGCATCCTGTCCGTGTGTTGCATGAGACAGTCCGACTACGACAAAGCCCTGCGATATGCCAAGGCGTGCAACAAACTCGACCACAAGAGCGGTGATGTCGAGCGCATCAGTTCTTCGCTGAACACCATCGGCAGTATCTACGTAGCAGCAAAACAGCCGAAGGAAGGACTGAAATATCTGCAACAGGCCTTGCAATATGCCGAGCAGACTGGTATCAATTCTCGCATCGCCCTAACCTGTGGCTCTCTGTCAGAAACAGAGTTCGCGCTTCATCATTCCGACGAGGCTTTACGCTATATCGACAGGGCTATCGATCTGGAACGCAAGGAAGGGCGCGAGGCAAAGCTACGCATTCGTTTAGCTCAGAAAGCCACCATACTTGCAGGTATCGGCAGAAAACAAGAAGCTATAGAGACATTCGACAGCATCATTCCCTACTTCCGCACAACGAGTAATTACCAGTCGTTAGCTATCTCGCTGAACAAGGCAGGACAAACCTTGCTCGATATGAGTAATGCCAAAGGCATAAGTACTAATGAAAAAGAAAATAAGGAGCGACGAGCAACCGAATATTTCCGCGAGTCTGCCAAACTATGCAGAAACATGGATAACCCATATAACGAGATGCAGGCACGTCGAGGACTCTATCAGGCACTCTGGACGCTCAATCCCGATAGTTCACGTATTGAATTAGAGGCTTTCAATCTGCTTAAAGACTCCCTATACAATAACGCTTCGGCTGAAACATTGGCACGATATAATGCTGAATTCGGTGTTGACGAGTTACAGGAGGAGAACACGTCCGTGCGCCGTTCACGCACCTGTATAGCTATCGTAGGTGCCATACTTCTTTTGGTGGCTATAGCATTGGTTATACGTCAACGTAAGCTGACAGCCCTACAACGCAAACGACTGGGCGAGGTTAGCATGACTCTTGACGAATTACGGCAGCGTTACGAGAACCTGACGGCTACCGATGAGAACGGGCATCCGTATGACGTGCTATCAGAGCAGGACAAGGATTTCCTGACAAAAACGATGAGCACCATAACCGAGCAGTTGGAGGAAAACCGCGTGAACGTGGACGAACTTGCCTCGGCTCTTGCCATGAGTACTTCGCAGTTCCGTCGCCGATTGTCTGCCTTGACAGGGGAGACTCCACAGAGCTACATCACCAACATCCGTATGCAGAAAGCCCGTCATCTGCTCGACACACATTCTGAACTTACAGTTTTAGAGGTAGCCCTGCAATGTGGCTACGATGATCAGTCAAGCTTCACACGAGCTTTCAAGCGTTTCTTCGGTATCACTCCAAGCGAGTATCTGCAAAGGAGTAACTAAAGAATTATAACGCTAAATCATTACCATGTAACATCAACTTTCGATTTTATACCATTTCCTTGAAAAAAACAGCCTCTGAAGGCGTTGTGGAAGATTCTGCACAAGTTTTGACAGATTCTGCACAACGCCTTTAGTGTTTTCTATTGTACCTTTGCACTCGGAAATCAGAGACGTCCACCGGCTTGCAGCCGACGTTGACTATTTCCTTCGTGCGAGGATGCTTCGCACGCTGCACCCAGAAATCAACAAACAGAAATATGGAACCTACCGACCACATGAACACCCTCATACATCGCGCTGCACAACGCTACACGGAGGAACAGATGCGAATATTACTCTGTATGCGCGATATGGTAAAGGAAGAGGTGAAGAAAGAGGTCGCAAGGCAAATCAAGATGATTAACAAACAATAATATTAAACATAAAAAAATCACATTTATGAAACACCCAATCAAAATCATGTTGATGGCTGTTCTTGCCATGTTCACTTTCCACACAGCTGCAAACGCACAATTCGGACTGTTGAAGAATGCAGTAAAAGATGTTATTCCTGCAAAGAAGAAGACGGTACAGGTTATAGCATACGACGAGAACTACCCATTGAAGAAGAATGAGACTATGCTCACATTTATCTTGCCAGGAACCGACAAGAAAGTGATGGCTATCGTACCTGCAAGCTATACCGTAAAATCATACGAGGCTTTCGAAGGTCAGGCATGGGAAGACAAGAAATTCATGGCTCGCGTAAAGGCTGCCATAGAAAAGAAGTACCCTACTCCTGATAATGCAAGAAAGGGTCAGCTGAAGGCTAAGCTAGCTGAGATAGGAACAAGAGACGATGCATGGCAATATACCCGCAATAGCTTTGGCAGAATCTTAGACCGTTACTTCCGCGTATATGCAGTTTACGAGTTTGAGGACGGCGAGGTATATCTTACCGAGTTCTATGCCGTGCAGAACTACAATGGTTCCGGCTATGACGATAAGATTGTGGTGAATTACTCATCTCGCTATGGTGATGTTAAGTACTCTATCGAAAAGTGGGAGGCAAAGACAGACATCTTCACCTCTAAGATAAACGGAGGAAATAAATAATAACGAGAAAAGAGTGTTGAGCAACATTCAAGCCCAACACTCTTCTTTATTTGGTTATCTATTTTTTTGTTTTTCAGGTCAGACTTGCTCTAGCTTGATAAGCTTCAGCGAATAACTCACTCACGTTAAAATAGTGTTAGGGGAGGGACTATGAGAGGAATTTTGGACGCTGAACGAATCGTTCACCATCTTGCAGAGACAAGGGGTGAACGATTCGTTCCCCCTTTTGAATAGCTTATACAATCATGAGAAAAAGTGGCGTCTTTTCGTGCTTTCCGTATTCATGAAACCAAAACTTTGCGTTTCTGCGTTTGAAAATAAAAAAAAGGAAGCGGATTTATCTGATTTTTCTGATAGCTGGCGCAGAAAGTGCCAACAGGTAATTCGTAATTAATCATTCGTAATTACCTTCAGATAAATCAGATAAATCCGTTTCACCTATTCTTTATTCCTTATTCCTAAAAACTTATGAATAGTACTCCTTCTTGCCTGCTGCAAGGGTATTCTTCATAAGTGAGCAGATGGTCATAGGACCTACGCCACCAGGAACAGGAGTGATGAATGAACACTTTGGTGCAACCTCATCAAACTTCACGTCACCATTGAGGCGGAAACCGCTCTTGCGAGTAGCATCAGGAACACGTGTTGTACCAACATCTACGATAACGGCTCCTTCCTTCACCATATCGGCAGTAACGAAGTTTGGCTGACCAATAGCAGCAATGATGATATCTGCCTCACGACACTCTTTCTTCAAATCCTTAGAGTGAGAGTGGCATACTGTTACGGTAGCATCACCATACTGCTTCTGCACCATGAGCTGTGACATTGGCTTGCCCACAATGTTAGAGCGACCAAGCACAACGCACTTCTTGCCCGATGTCTCGATGCCGTAACGCTTGAGAAGTGTCACGATGCCAAGAGGTGTGGCAGAAATGAAGCAAGGGAGACCGATTGCCATACGCCCAACATTGATTGGGTGGAAACCGTCAACATCCTTACGGTAGTCGATAGCCTCGATTATCTTCTGCTCATTGATATGCTTTGGCAATGGGAGCTGTACGATGAAGCCGTCAACATCAGGATCGTTGTTGAGCTTGTCAACGCACTTGAGGAGTTCTTCCTCTGTGATGTCAGCCTCGTAACGAATCAATGTTGACTTGAATCCACAAGCCTCGCACGCGAGCACCTTATTCTTAACGTAAGTCTCAGAGCCACCATCGTGACCAACGAGAACAGCAGCAAGGTGTGGCTGCTTACCACCACCTGCAACAATCTGCTTTACTTCCTCTGCAATCTCAGCCTTGATAGCGGCTGCAGTTGCTTTACCGTCGATTAATGTCATAAGCCTAACCAAGCCTTCCCAAAGGGAAGGATGTTTTATAGTAAACACCCTTATGGGGGCTTGCTATTATTTATTTGTTATTATTAATTTTCAAATGAAAAGTGAACAATGAAAAATACATTTTACATTTATACCTTAAAAGGTAATCTGTATTTTATAATTTTCCACCTTCATTACTATCTACTCCCCCTTGAGGGGGTAAGGGGGGAGGAACCCTCCCTTCGGGAGGGACTGGGTGGGCTAATGTGGCTGCTTCATCATCTTAGCCATCTGAGCCATCTTTGCAGGTCCCATACCGCTAACCATCTTCATCATCTTACGAGTCTGATCGAACTGCTTGATGAGCTTGTTAACCTCCTGTACGTTGGTACCTGAGCCCTTTGCGATACGATTACGGCGAGACTGGTTAAGAATCTCAGGATGCTGACGCTCCTTTGGAGTCATAGAATAGATGATAGCCTCGATGTTCTTGAATGGATCATCACCAATCTCAACATCCTTGATAGCCTTGCCCACACCAGGAATCATTGCAGCGAGATCCTTGATATTACCCATCTTCTTGATCTGCTGAATCTGACCGAGGAAATCATTGAAGTCGAACTGATTCTTACGAATCTTCTTCTCAAGTTTCTTTGCCTCCTCAAGGTCGAACTGCTCCTGAGCACGCTCTACGAGTGAAACAACATCACCCATACCAAGGATACGGTCAGCCATACGTTCTGGGTGGAACACATCAAGCGCCTCCATCTTCTCGCCTGTACCAATAAACTTGATAGGCTTCGTTACGACACTACGGATTGAGAGAGCAGCACCACCACGGGTATCACCATCGAGCTTGGTGAGGATAACACCGTTGATTTCAAGACGCTCATTGAACTCCTTAGCTGTATTGACGGCATCCTGACCTGTCATTGCATCGACAACAAGAAGAGTCTCGTCAGGATTTACGGCAGCCTTGATGTCCTGAATCTGCTGCATCAGTTCCTCGTCAATAGACTGACGACCGGCAGTATCGACGATTACCACATCGTAGCCTTCAGCCTTTGCCTGCTGTATGGCATTCTTTGCAACTGCGATTGGATCCTTTGCACCTTCCTCAATATGAATAGACACCTGAACCTGCTCGGCAAGAACACGCAACTGCTCCATAGCAGCCGGACGGAATGTATCACAAGCAGCAAGAAGTGGCTTGCGGTTCATCTTGTTCTTGAGCATGAGGGCAAGCTTACCAGACATTGTCGTCTTACCCGCACCGTTGAGACCTGCCATAAGGATAACGGCAGGCTTCTGCTGCAACTTGAGTTCGGTAGCCTGACCACCCATGAGTTCAGTAAGCTCATCATGAACGAGCTTAACCATGAGCTGTCCAGGCTTGATGGCTGTGAGTACGTTCATACCCAGAGCCTTCTTCTTCACAGAGTCGGTGAAGGTCTTTGCCACCTTATAGTTTACATCGGCATCAAGGAGGGCACGGCGCACATCCTTGAGAGTCTCCGCTACGTTGATTTCGGTGATTTTACCTTCACCTTTAAGTATCTTGAACGAGCGTTCAAGTCTTTCTGATAGATTTTCAAACATCTTGTCATTTACCATTTACCATGTACAATGTACAATTTTTACGAACGCGAAGAGATGTTTTTTCTTGAACACGGAATTCACAGAATTAACGAAAAAAATTCGTTTCTTTCGTGTTTTCTGTGTTCAAAACAACTCGGAGTCTTAGCGTTCTATGTACATTCTACATTACACTTTACTCATTATTCTTTACACTTATCTGCAACTCCTCCAACTGCTTTGGATCGAGGTAACCTGGGGCATCGAGCATAACGTCACGACCAGAGTTGTTCTTAGGGAATGCGATACAGTCACGGATAGAATCAAGACCCGCGAAGAGGCTCACGAAACGATCAAGACCGTATGCAAGACCACCGTGAGGAGGTGCACCGAACTTGAAGGCGTTCATGAGGAAGCCGAACTTTGCCTGTGCCTGTTCTGGTGTGAAACCAAGGATCTCGAATATCTTCTGCTGAAGCTTTGCATCGTGGATACGGATTGAACCACCGCCAACCTCAACACCATTGATAACCATATCGTATGCGTTGGCACGAACACTTGCTGGATCAGTATCGAGAAGAGGAATATCCTCTGGCTTTGGTGATGTGAACGGATGATGCATTGCCATGAGACGCTGCTCCTCATCGCTCCACTCATACATTGGGAAGTCGATAACCCAGAGACAAGAGAAGTTGAACTTGTCACGGAGGCCCATGCGTGTGCCCATCTCTAGACGAAGCTCACAAAGCTGCTTACGAACCTTCATGGCATCGTCACCAGAAAGGATGAGGATGAGGTCACCTGCCTTTGCCTGCATCTTGTCCTTGAGAACCTGAAGTGCAGCCTGATCATAGAACTTATCTACGCTTGACTTCACGCTACCATCTTCCTGAACACGAGCATAGACGAGCCCCTTGGCACCAACCTGTGGACGCTTAACGAAATCTGTGAGTTGGTCGAGTTGCTTACGAGTAAGCACAGCCTGTCCTTCGCAGCAAATACCTCCGATATATGCAGCATCGTCAAACACAGCGAATCCTGCAGGGAAGATGCTTGGTACAATCTCCTTTGAGGCATTGTCGATCTGTGTAGTCTTGAGTTCTACGAACTTCATACCGAAACGGGTATCAGGCTTGTCAGAGCCGTAATACTTCATAGCATCCGCCCATGTCATGCGTGGCAAGGTTGGAATATCAATATTGAGGATTGTCTTGAAGAGATGACGGCTCATGCCCTCGAACATCTGAAGGATATCCTCCTGCTCAACGAAAGACATCTCACAGTCAATCTGTGTGAACTCTGGCTGACGGTCAGCACGGAGGTCCTCATCACGGAAACACTTACAGATCTGGAAGTAGCGGTCGATACCAGCCACCATAGAGAGCTGCTTCAATGTCTGAGGAGACTGAGGAAGAGCATAGAACTGTCCTGGGTTCATACGAGAAGGCACAACGAAGTCACGCGCACCCTCTGGGGTTGAGTTTACGAGAATAGGAGTCTCAATCTCAAGGAATCCCTGCTGATCAAGATAGCGACGAACCTCGAAAGCAAACTTATGACGAAGTTCAAGGTTCTTACGGACACATGAACGGCGGAGGTCGAGATAACGATACTTCATGCGGATATCATCACCGCCATCACTCTCGTCCTCGATAGTGAACGGAGGAACCTCTGATGTATTAAGGATATTGAGATTGCTTACTATAATCTCAATATCACCTGTTGGTATGTTCTTGTTCTTTGAATAGCGTTCAGCAACAACGCCTGTTGCCTGAATTACAAACTCACGTCCGAGTTTGCCTGCCTTCTGACGCAGATCCTCAGCCGCATCCTCATTGAATGCAAGCTGTGTGATACCATAACGGTCACGAAGATCTACAAAGGTGAGTGCGCCAAGGTTATGCACACTCTGTACCCATCCTGCGAGAGTAACTGTCTCGCCAACATTGGAGATACGAAGCTCTCCACAAGTCTTTGTTCTGTACATCTTTTATAATATAATTAAAGCGGCCTCTCCCCCCGCCCTCCCCCGTAGGGAGGGAGCCGGAAGGCTAAAGGCTGTTCCTGTATTTTTTGTTATTATTTATTCACGTTCAATAATTTTGAGTCTTCCGGCTCCCTCCCTACGGGGGAGGGAGGGGGGAGAGGTCATTGGGATTAGGCTTCTTACAACTCCACTACCCCATATTCTGCAAGCTGCTTTACGAGAGTCTCAACATCCTTGCGGGCAGTCTCAAAATCAACCTCATACTCTTCAGTAACAGCCTTTGCAACATCATCAATGGTATCTTTTCCTGCAAGCATCTGATTCCAGATGAATACAGATGTCTCGTTGAATGCTATAACGTGTGAGAAATCAATGTTTTTCTCACCCATTGCCACCATCATGTGTTCGCCACAAACAGTACGAACCTCAAATCCTTCGTTTATTTTCATATTAAAAGCCTAACCAAGCCTTCCCAAAGGGAAGGATGTTTATACATTCTATCGCCAAAAGGCTTGGCACTTAATTTTATTATTTAATGTTTACCTTACTATCAAAACTCCCCCTTCCCTTTGGGAAGGGACGGGGTTAGGCTTTTACACCAACCCATTCCTTACCTTCATAGGGAGTCTTCTCCATACTGCGAGAAACCACCTTCTTGCAGGCCTCACTTTCATCCAGAACTTGGAATAACGCTGGAATTTCTTGCCATCCACATAGTCGGGAATCTTACTACCCTTACGCAGGAAAGCCTTGACAAACACCTTCACATCCTCGTGCCTTATGATTGGGTCAGGAGTGAGATTGCCATCGCCAAGCATCTGTACATGCGATTTGTTAAGACGGAAGATGCGATGCAGAGCATAGCGTCCGGGAGACAACTCCGCAAGGACAATATCTCCGACCCTCAACGGACGGTCTATCTTACAGAGTATCGCAAGGTCACGACCATCCTCAAGGAACGGACGCATACTATACCCACGAAGCGGTATCGTCACATCGTGTCCCTCATTTACCAATGCAAAGACTTCCGGAAGAAACTCCGCATTGTTCATGTATTTTACCTTTTCTTCCACGTACTACCTTACTCTTTACCCTTTACTCATTACACTTTACCCTTTACACCATCTCCCCTCCTCCAGCCTTCATCCCTGTTGAAGCCACAACCGCAGAATCCCTATCTGGAAGACAATGCAGATTATATACTGGTGTTGTCTCAATCATTTTCGTTACCGTATCGCCATTACAACGGTAGATACGTTCATCCCACTTCATCGTAGAGCAAGCAGGGAGAAGGGTTATAAAGGCATCTATCGGACGCAGACGCTCTATACTATTGCTTTCAGCACGCTTTATCAATGCTATACCACCAAGCGGTGCCTTAATATTACGATAACATGGCGTCTTGCCACTCCATGGACTTCCATAGATGAAAGCCTTGCCGTCAATAATACGAACTACAGGATTGTCATCGTTCATAAGGTCCGAGCCAGGAATGAATCTCAGCCAGTTACTAACCTGAGTACTCTTTCCCGTACCGCTCTTTGCCGTAAAAGCATATCCCTTGCCATCATTCCTCACGAGAGAGGCATGTATGAGACAAGTGTAAAGAGGAGCCGTAGCAAAGGCATAGCACAACATAATGACAGAGTTAAGTCCGTAGGCACGCATACCATAGTTACCTCTCAAAGCGCAATGACATAAATGGAAGTTCTCATCCGCAATAAGCAAGGCGACCTCATTACCGTCAATATCTTTTATAATGAACTGGTATCCAGCCTTCTGTCTCTGACCATCTATCTCCTTTTCAACACGGAAAACCTTGGTCATACCATTTCCGGTATCAACATCACGAATAAGATATCGCTCACTCTTCTTTACTGGGCGCAAAGAGTCATCTACGGTAATATCCAGTAAAACATCAGAGCCGTCGTCATCAGTCTGGAAAGAGACAAATGACGACAGCATCTTCTCATCTTGATAGTCATCAAGAAAGCTGACACGCACTCTATGTTCGGCTATGACATATAACATTTAACGACCTCCTATCACCTAACGTGATCCTTTGGGTGCTTTGATTATTCAGGGGTTGACTACCTCTTCTGCTGGCAGATTAACCTCGTCCGACTCATAGTATGTCACAGGATTATATGCAAAATCGTGAATGTATTTCACCACGAACTTCTTCTTCTGATATTTCTGACGCATCTTAGCATACTTCTTCTCAAGCTTAGTGCGTTTCTGATTATAGCAAGTAACGGCAGTATAGAAAGTTCCAGATACTGACTTGAAATGCTGCTGCAACTGATTTGAGTAGGAGCCACGAGAATACAAGAAACCAGTGCCACGCTCCACGGATGCGTTCTGTAATTGCTTGATGTCTGTAAAATATACAGTTGAGTCCGAAGCAGAGAAAGCTATTCCGAACACATACATATTCGGAGCAGTAAAATAGCGCTGATGCTTCTTCTGGGCACAAACATTGGCACACACACCAACAAGCATCAAAGCAATTAATAATTTTATTTTTGTCATTTGCGATTTATATTCATATCCCCCACAAAAAGGAGATCCAAAGAGTCTGGTAAAATTGTAAACTATATTAAGCTTTCCTCAAAGGCTTCCTGAGTTTTCTTTCCGCCTTTTTTCTTATCTGACGAACACGCTCACGCTTCAATCCCATTTCCATTGCTATCTCTATCATGGTAAGGGCATTGGTACCAAGACCATAATACAGAGTGATGACCTTGCGCTCACGTTCATTCAAACTACCGAGGCAATCTACCAATTCCGAGCCAGCAGAAGCAAGTCCTATCTCATCATGGATATTACGGTTGCTCTTAGCAACAACCATATCCACACGTGAATTGGTGAAGCCTACTGAACCTGGAGCATCATGAATTATGTTACCCTGTAGTTCTATTGCACGCTCAATGGCCTTGCGTATATCCCACACGGCATACTGCACAAAACGGATTCCCTTCTCTGGCTTCCATTTCCCGGCAGCAAGCATCATGGCAAGATTACCCTCGCTCACGAGATCGTCAAGCGAAAGTCCCCTATCCTGATACTGACGAGCAACACTAACCACAAATCCGAGATTTGCGGTGACGAGCCTATCGAGTGCGCGCTGATCTCCCTGAGCAATCAATTCACCGAGATGTCGCTCTTCCTCATCAGTAAGGCGAAGTTTATTATCGTGACTTGTTGTCATTAACAGATTCTTTAATTAGCGAAAAACACGGTTTTCCGTGAAATTCGGTACAAAATTAATATATTTTCATCAAAAAGCATAAGTCTGCGTATTAAAAATACAAAAAACGTGGTTATTTTATTTGCAATATCCGTTTTTCTTTGTAATTTTGCATACGATTAATCCCACCTAACGCCTATTTTTACTATTTATGAAAAAAATCATCTTTTCGATCCTACTCCTCGCTTTGCCGTTGATGGCGTCAGCCGGAACAAAAGGAGAATTCAATATGCCGGCTGTGGCTCGTCCTGCAATTCCGGCAAACATAGTCAAGCTAACTGACTTCGGAGCTAAGGGTGATGGTACAGAACTCTGTACCGATGCATTCGCCAAGGCAATGAAGTTTCTCGCCACCAAAGGAGGCGGAATCCTGGAGGTTCCTGCCGGCATCTGGCTGACCGGACCCATACAGTTTGAAAACAACATAGAACTCCGCACCTATACAGGTACGCTTGTTCTGTTCACAGACGACATCGATGCCTATCCAGAAGTTGAAACCCTTTATGAGGGTAACACCATGAAGCGTCGTATGTCTCCTCTCTATGCCTATGGAAAGGAAAATATAGCCATTACCGGTCATGGTACATTCGATGGAAATGGGCAGGCATGGCGACCTATAAAGAAGAGCAAACTGACTGAAAGCCAGTGGAAGAAGTTGGTTGCAAGTGGTGGTTCCGTAGAAAAGAACATCTGGTATCCAGAACTGAAGGTACGTGCCACTACCCGCCCTACCCTTCTGGATTTCATGTATTGCAAGAAGATACTTCTGCAAGATGCCACCTTCAGCAACTCACCTGCATGGAACGTACATCCATGCGTTTGCGAAGATGTCACCATAGAGCGAGTAAACATCAGGAATCCGTGGTATGCCCAGAACGGTGATGGTCTTGATCTTGAATCTTGTACTCGTGCACAGATTCTCGACACCACGTTTGATGTGGGCGATGACGCTATCTGCATCAAGTCGGGCAAGGATGCCGAAGGCAGAAAGCTCGGAAAGCCTTGTCAGCAGGTCATCATAAGCGGCTGTACGGTGTTCCACGGTCATGGTGGTTTCGTCATCGGCTCTGAGATGTCAGGCGGAGCAAATGACATCCGTATAACAAATTGCGTGTTCAAGGGAACTGACACAGGCATACGTTTCAAGTCAACCAGAGGCCGTGGCGGACTTGTCAGGAACATATTCCTTGACAATATCCGTATGCACAACATAGTTGGTGAAGCCTTCAGTTTCAGCCTCTACTATGCCAACAAGCCTGTTGGAGGCAAGGCAGACAAGAACACTTCCGCAGACGATGCCGTTCCTCCTGTCACAGAAGAGACTCCATGTTTCAAGGATATATTCCTTGACAATATAGTATGTCAGGGCGCTGATCGGGCTATCTATTTCAATGGTCTGCCCGAAATGCCTATCCAGAACGTGATAATGGAGAACTCTCTCTTCGTTGCCAAAAAAGGTGCTGATATCAACTATGCCGAGGATATAGACTTCTCAACAGTCACTATCAAGACTGAGACAGGTGAGACGATGGTGGAGGCGCATACGAAAGATATCAAGCCTACCCAAGCCCTCCCAAAGGGAGGGATGTTGGATAGTAAATAAGTCAAATATTAATTTAAACATACACAACCAAGCCTTCTTTTGGGCGAATAAATGTATAAAACATCCTTCCCTTTGGGAAGGCTTGGTTAGGCTTTATTATGAAAAAATTCCTTACTTCATGCCTTTTGGCTTGTGCAACCCTTACAGGTGCATACGCCTCAAAAGCCATTACAAAGCCATTCAAAGTTACATTGCAGAATGGTACAACCGTCATGGCACAGATTCATGGTGATGAAAACTTCAGTTTCTATACCACCACATCAGGAGAACTTCTGATTTTCGAGAACAATACATGGCGACTAGCAACTGAGGCCGACAAAGCACAGATGACTAAGCAACAGAATGCCACGACAAAAAGGCGCAAGGCCAACGAGAAGATAACGGCCACACGCCCATTCCCACACGTCGGCACTCCAAAGGCATTGGTCATAATGGTGGACTTTACCGACCAAAAATTCACCTATACAAAAGATGACATAGACAAGCTTCTGAACGGAAAAGAATATGATACAAGCTCCGGCTATCACGGCTATGGATCTGCAGCACAGTATTTCAACGATTGCAGCAACGGCAAGTTCCGTCCACAGTTCGACATTGTCGGTCCTTACACCCTCTCTAAAAGTCATGAATACTATGGCAGTGGGGATGATGACATATCCGCTTTACTTAAAGATGCCTGCACTGTAGCAAACAAAGATGTTGACTTTGCCCAATATGATGCTAATGGAGACAATTACATAGATCTTGTGTATATCATCTATGCAGGATATAGTGCCCAGTGGGGCGAGGCTCATAATCCTAACGCTATCTGGCCCAAATCAGGAACTGGCAGCTTTGGAACATACGACGGCAAACATCTTGATCGCTATGGCGTGAACAATGAACTTGCATTCTATCCTAATGTTTGGCAGGATATGAAAAAGGAACAGGCAAGCTTTAAGCCATATCTAACAGGTATCGGAGTTTTCGTCCATGAATTGAGCCATACTATGGGACTTCCTGATTTCTACCCAACTGTAAAATGGACGGATGTTACGAAATACGACAACCAGAGCATGGAGCAATGGGATATCATGGATGATGGTGAGAACACATACTATGGTTTCTACCCTACCCCATACACAGCATGGGAGCGTGAGCTTATGGGCTGGACAGACAAGATTGACACTCTCAAGAATCCAGGAAACATAACACTCACCCCACTCTCAAAAGGCGGTAAGGGATTGCGTGTGATGAACGACAACGATGCTTCTGGCAATGAATACTACATCCTTGAAAACATAGACAAAAGCAATGGATGGTATTCCAAGATGCCAGGAAATGGAATGATCGTCACCCACATCAATTATGATACCAACGCATTCTCAAATTTCACGGCTCCTAACAACACGGCAGGCAAGCCAAGAATCACGATTCTACCTGCCAACGGAATTCTCTATTCTTCATTTCATTACAATGAAGGTATTGCCAGCCAATATGTAATGACACAGACAGAAGTCAAGAACAACTGGATGGGCAACACATATCCAGGAACAGAGAACGTGACATCTATTACCAACTGGAAACCCTTCAAAGGCAATATGTCAAAGGACATCACTTATATTGAGCAGAAATCAAACGGAGATGTCACATTCGCTTTCATGGGTGGAATACCAGAGATTTCATTCGCAAAGGGGAAAATGACCTGCGATGGTAAGTCGAATATCAAAAATGCCCTCACCGTAAAGTACCCAAGGACTGACGGCACAATAACCTACAAGAGTAGCGACAAAAAGATTGCGACTGTTGATGCCAATGGTAACGTAAAGGGTGTGGATGACGGTACTGTCACCATTACAGCCACATACACATACGATGGTGGCAAATCGACAAAGACCGCTACTTATAAGGTTACAGTCGCATTCCCTGTACCAACCCTCTCATTCGCTAAGAGCGAAATAAAGACTGACGGAAAGAATACTGTTACCAATGCCCTCAATATTACCGATGCGTATGAAGATGGCACGACAACCTACAAGAGCAGCGACATAAACATCGCTACCGTTGATGCTGATGGCAATGTAAAGGGTATTGCAGACGGCACCGCTACTATCACGGCAACCTACACCTACCGAAACAGCAAGAAGACCGTGACTGCAACTTACAAAGTCACCGTGGCTATCCCTGTTCCTGTCATTACCTTTGCTTACAACGAGATAAATACAGATGGCAGCATTACTGCCACCAACCCTATTACTATCAAAAACGAGTGGGCTGACGGTAAAATTACCTATAAAAGCAGCAATACCGACATTGCCACAATTGACAAGAATGGCATTATCACGGCTAAGGGTGACGGTACAACAAAGATCACGGTTACATATACCTATAACAACGGTAAGAAGGTCTCTAAGTCATTCACCGTAACTGTGGCTACTCCAACAGATATCACGGAGCTAACACCTAACACCCAACACCCAACACCTGCTAACATCTATACCCTTGATGGCAGATATATAGGTAAAACCAAGGAAACTCTTCCAAGCGGAATATACATTCTGAATGGAAAGAAGTTTACAAAATAGATGGCCTCTCCCCCCGCTTTGCACATACTCTGATGTTATTAACATCAGACTTCCCTCCGTAGGGAGGGAGCCGGAAGGCAATTACAATATAATTCAAGAGCATTCTCCAAGCGAGGATGCTCTTTTTCGTGAGAATATTTGGAGAACTCAGATATTTTGCTTACTTTTGCAGACAAAACAACTTGAATTATGAGAACAGCAACATTTAGCGATTTCAGTTCAAATATAAAGAACTACTTCAATTCCGTAATAGACAATTGCGACTCTATTATTGTTAATCGTAATAGCGATGAAGCAGCTGTATTATTGTCTCTTGATGAGTACAACTCCCTCATGGAGACATTATATCTTATGTCTTCCCGTGAGACTATGGCAGATATTCGCAAAGCCGAGCAAGACATTAAAGAAGGCAAAGGAATAGAAGTAAATCTTGACGAACTATGAGATTAATCTTTTCTCCATTGGCACTTGAGCAATGGAACGATTAGAAACGTACAAACCCACAAGTAGCGAAACGCATCAAGAAACTACTAGAGGATATATGCGCACATCCATTTACTGGTATAGGAAAGCCTGAGCCTCTAAAGTTTGATCTTGCAGGAAAATGGTCCAGAAGAATCAATAGCGAACATAGAATTATCTACAAGGTATCTGATGGAATGATAGAAATTGATGTATTATCAATGAAATATCACTATCCTAAGAAATAACAGACTTCAATGATGCGATTATAGGCATACGAGATACATTCAAGAGCATTCTCCAAGTGAGGATGCTCTTTTTCGTGCAAATATTTGGAGAAATCAGATATTTTAATTATTTTTGCACACAAGAAAGTAATAAACTCTATATATTAACCACTTAAATTTAACTAATAAGAAACAGAAAGTACATTTTAGAATAAAATCAGACGAGCGGTAACGCTTTCCCCATGCTGATGATAGTCTCAGACTTTCTCAGCAAATAGTTAAACACTTATTTATTAACTTGGGTGAGCAACTACCGATTCTCTCGAAATAAAATATAACATAGAGCTTTTGCTCTTGTTCTCTCCTTCTTGAACACGACCAAATTCAACAACGGGAACAAGTAAGCGAAAAGTTCCGTGTCCGTTTAGGGCATGGGCTTTTCCGTCATACTTGTCAGTTGTGAAGGTTGCTTGGTCGTGACCTAAGAAGGAGGACGAGGATTTCGGAAGGTCTGCGCCCTTTTTATATTTCCAATTTATATGATAGTAAAACCTGCTGATATGAACAGGGCATATCTAAAACATTTCACTTTTCAGGCTTCTCGCTATGAGGAATACGTAGATGGAGTTTGCCTTTCAAAAGGGAATTGTAATACAATTGTTGTCTCAAAACCTATCAGTCATGATTGTGTTGCTTTTAATCTTGTAAACGAAGTTCCTGTGAAAATCTGGGATCATTTTGAACTTCCTGTTTTGGGGTATGCTGGAGGAGATGTATTAAAGGACAGAATACAATATGGAAGATTGAACACCTTAAAATGGCATGATCCAACGGAGCCAATCGTGTGTAATATTTTCAATAATATGACGTGTATTCGTTTTGCGACATTGTCACCATTGCGAATTGTTGAGTTTTACGGTGAGTTTACTGACATTCAAAATAATAGCAGAACAATTAATAACAGTAAATATGGGACGTCAGTGTCCATGGAGTAAAGAAGAACTTCTGAAACTTTATAGAAAGGTAGATGCCTACGCTAAGACTCTATACATTTTGCTTTGTAAACAAGGAGATTCTGATGCAGGAGAAGCATTAGCTTCTTATAATTTGTTCAAACTTCCTGTTGTGTATGTTTTTATACATTATCACTATGGCAAGTTTGAGGACTTAGGAATGAGCAATAATGATATATCTGCATATATTGGTTTGTTCATGCTTGATACGAGAAATTTTGTTGAAAATTTTCTTGAAGGTATGCGTGAGCAGAATGTGTTTTATTATGACCGTAGGAATGAGATCGCACCAAAACTCATTGAGGTTTGTGAAGAGGTTCTTTATATTATAAATCATTAATTCAAATAAACATTATGGAAGATAGATCTTTTTTATTGATAATTGCAATATTTATTGCAATGTTAATTGGAGTGTGGGGCTCACATCGTAAAATTGGATTCTGGTGGGCATTCGGAATTTCTTTGGTTAATGCTCTCATCGGAATAATTGTTGTTGCATGTTCAAAGAAACTAACAGAAGAAGAAAAGGAGGCCAAGAAATGAAAAAAGCTGGTTATATCTTCATTATTTTGGGGTGCATCAGTTTTGTACAACAAGCATTCTTCTTACATCATGCTGTTGCTGGTTCTTGCACTATTATTGCCATTGGACTTGGACTGCTTTATTTTGGCAAGCAAAAAGAAAAAAAGAAGTAATTTTTAATGAAAGCCAACATTTCGAGTAATATAGCGGTCGAGAATCTTTAGAAAAACTTTTTGCATCAATATTTACATTCAATACCATATAGAATCCAATCTACACCACTATAGCATATTGTAGTGGTGTAGAGTTAAAATTAACTCCCAAAAGAGAAATAATAAAGTTTACTTGTGTATTTTGTCTTTTTACGCTTACCTTTGCAATGTCATTGATAAAAAATAAAAAAATATAATGAAAAGAAGAATATTTATATTGGGGCTTGTAATAAGCCTAATATTGAGTTGGTGTTCTTGCACTAATAATAGGAAACTCTCAAAGTATGAACAAACATTCTTTGGAGATAGTGTTGCGGTATTTGTACTTAATAACCCTCAAAATGGTTATCACATATCCATAATTCATAATAAACAATTGAATCTAATACATTTTGAAAGAGGAGATTCAATCAGTCAATACTGTGCAATCCATGAATTGCCCAAAGAACTCAGAAAATATGAAGAAGACTCTATTGGCGTGTTTTATGTAGATGTGGACTTCCCAGTTCTTAAAATAGACACCTTGGGTGGTTCAAAAGACAGTCTTGATATGTTCTTTATGGACATGGACTTTGACGATGAAGAAGAATTTGTGGTTAAACACAATGGGTACAACCGCTGGTACTATGCATGTTTTGATATGGTGAAAGGTAATACGAAAGACTTATGTCCCGGCATACTTGCACCAAACAATGAACCTCCATATAACAATATCGTTTCTGGTAAGATAGAACCATCATATACAGTATTCGATTACAATAAGAAAACAATATATATATATGAAACAATGGGATGCTGTTCATTCTATGAAACCTGGGCTAAGTATTTTGAACATACTGAATATGGTACCAGAAGTAATGTTAAGGTTTATAAAGAAATGCATCATGATTTTATAGGAGGAAAAGAGTATATCGAAACTTACAAGTTAATAAACGATAGTTTAAAACTGGTAAAGTAAACTTGGCAAACTTAAAGAAGTTTTTTGCGTTCAACTCTGCACTCTACACCAAACAGCATATAATCTGTTGAGATACAGTATATTTCTGCGGTGTAGAGTTGGACATAACTTTACACCAACTCTACATCTATACACCTTTCATAAACAAAGATGATGTAAAGGGTGTATAGTTGGTGTAGGGTTAAAATCAACTCTGCATCGTTGTAACTTTTTTGTGAATCATGCGCTTATATAGTCTCTGATGTAGAGTGTAGAGTAAAATGCTGATTAGCTTTATAGTTTACCACAGATTTTAATGATTACATAAATAATAACCCTCCTGTACAAGGGGAATATAGAAATGGTTAAGAAATCTGTTTGATCCGTGATATCTGTGGTTGTTTTAACTCTGAAAAAAAGAAAAAAACAAAGAGTTTAAAGAGGGGGGTGCACTTTTGTGTATTTTAACGCATTTCCCTTCTGATTATCAACATGTTAGACTGAGTGCACCTCCCCCAAAACAATTATGCTTCTTAGGGGGAGGTGCACTCGTTATTTTCAGTTGATTACCAATGTTTTATACATAAAAAGGGGTAAAAGTGCACCCCCCTATAAAAACTTTCACGAAAAAAATGCACTTGTAATCCAGACATCGCGAAATGAGCCTTTGCATTTTTTAGAATTAAACGCCAAACACGCACAGGTGGATAACAACGCTTTGAAAAAAAGAATTTTCATGTTAATTCTAACTTGAGTTCGACGAATTGCTTCAGCTTGTTGAGCCTTAGCGAAAATTTTCATGGATGCATCTCCAATGCTTGTACTTTACAGAAAATTAATGCGAAATTAATGGGATATTAATGAGAAATTATATGTTTTCGCTTTGCGAACCTACATTAATGATCACAAATGACACATTAATGTCGCATTAATTTTTTCTTGTGGCAAGCGGTTTGTTTTCATCGAATTCACGTTAATTCTACTTTGCCTTTGCTGCAAGTCCCAAGTAATTCCCTTGCAAATCCCATGTAAGTCCCATTTTACTCCCATTATAGGGAACGGACCCACAACGGATTTACAACGGACTTGGAACGGACCTATAAGGCAGAGCGAAGGATGAACAGAATAGGAAAAACAAAAAAGAAAAACTCTACACCTTCATGAAATAATAATAATCATTTCTATGGTGTAGAGTTTTCTGCTAATTATCGTTTCTTTCCTTTTCCGAAGATGTCGGAATGGGTTCCTGTATTTGTCATAAGAAGCACGAGTTCCGTATCATTCTGTTCCCATACAAGAAGCCAGTCTGGCTTGATATGGCATTCCCAGCAACCTACATAGTCACCGGATAGTTTATGAGGGTGGTAGGTGGCTGGAAGCGTTCCTGTCTCAGCAAGCAGAACCATTGCCTCTTTGATAAGCCGCATATCATAGCCACGTTTTTCACAACGCTTCAAGTCCTTTACGAAGCGCTTTGAAGGTTTGATTGCATACTTCATACGTTAATGCCCAAATCCTTAAACATTGCATCAACAGAATCGTATGACTTCAATCTGCCATGCTTCATGTCTTCGTGCGCCTCCTCGATTGCCTTCATAGTTTTGTCATTAAGATACTCGCCAGTCTCAGGATCGTAGAGGCGTGGCTTTTCAACCTGACTCTCCTCACCAGCCATAGTATATGTCCAGCCCATCTTCTTTATCATCTTCTTGAAGAAGCTAACATCACTATTGGGAATATTTATGGTAATTGCTGTCATAAAACATTGTTTTTGTTATTTCGATGCAAATTTAGTTAAAAAATTCGATATGACGAATAAAAAAAGGGGAAAAATACTGAAATCAAACAAAAACACCTTGCAATGCCTACTTAACAGACTATATTATGTTCTATTCATTTACGCTATTTGTCAAAAAAAGAAGGCTTAACGAAGGCATATATAAACGGAAAATACCGCTAATGGAAGAAATTATCCATAAGCGGTATTCATTTGTGTAGAATCTTACCTAATCCTCAATATATAAGGTTTAAGTGAATATTTTAGTTGTTCTCTGGACGGAGCTTACGAACTGTCTCAGCAGTACGCCACATCTCTGAGTTGTGGAGAGCTGCAAGTTCCTTCTCGAGGCCTTCACGATAGTCAGGCTTAGAGTTAGCGTCGATAGAGATCTGTGCCTCGTTACCAGACTTAACAGACTCGTAAAGCTTCTGAACTACTGGCTTGCAAGCGTCGTGGAAAGGACCCATCCAGTCGAGAGCACCACGCTGAGCGGTTGTAGAACAGTTAGCATACATCCAGTCCATACCCTTCTGAGCGAAGAGAGGCATGAGTGACTGTGTGAGCTCCTCAACAGTCTCGTTGAATGCCTCAGATGGAGTGTGACCGTTCTCACGGAGAACCTCGTACTGAGCAAGGAGGAGACCCTGAATAGCACCCATGAGTGAGCCACGCTCACCTGTGAGGTCAGAAGTAGCCTCGCGCTGGAAAGTAGTCTCGAAGAGGTAACCAGAACCGATACCGATACCGAGAGCGAGAGTACGATCGAGAGCACGACCAGTAGCATCGTTGTAAACTGCGTATGAAGAGTTCAGACCGCGACCCTCAAGGAACATAGTACGGAGTGATGTACCAGAACCCTTAGGAGCAACCATGATAACGTCGATATCCTTAGAAGGAACGCAACCTGTGCGGTCAGACCATGTGATAGCGAAACCGTGTGAGAAGTAAAGAGCCTTACCAGGAGTGAGATACTTCTGGAGAGTTGGCCATACAGACATTACTGCAGCATCAGAAAGAAGACACATAACGATAGTACCCTTCTCTGCAGCCTCCTCGATAGAGAAGAGAGTCTCACCAGGTACCCAACCGTCATTCTTAGCCTTCTCGAAGGTCTTGCCCTGACGCTGACCAACGATTACGTTGAAACCATTGTCACGAAGGTTACAAGCCTGTCCAGGACCCTGAACGCCATAACCGATGACAGCAATAGTCTCATCCTTGAGAATCTCACGAGCCTTCTCAAGTGGGAATTCCTCACGTGTCATTACCTCTTCGATAACGCCACCAAAATTCATTTTTGCCATTTTAAATACTAATTTTTATAAAAACTGTTATAAATAACTTTATTCTTTCTTAGATTATGCCGAAGGTCAAAGGACTAAGGACCAAGGCTTCCGACCTTTGACTTTTGACCTTAGACTTTTGACTTTATTCCGACTGCAAAGATACTAAATATTTCTGAATGATGCAAGAAAACACGCATATATTATACAATTCACAATAATTCGTCACTAATAACGCGCTTTTTCTTTCATTCTGAAAGTAGATAGCACCATTTTTGTGAAAAGCGCAACCAAACAACCAAACTCGGCTGCTCGCTATACCCTAAACTCCATTTTCAATCTGCTAAGCTCCACTTCCTCGTTTTCTTCCTGTCGGGTAAAACGGAAATAGTGATTCAGCTCGTCTTCCTGAAAATGATAGATTCTGAGTATCTCGTTCCAATGACCTTCCGCCACATACGCAATCTCTACTCGCTTGACATCGTGAGTACGAAGGAAATCAAGTGGGAATGTATTCATAACATGATCAAGATAGCGAACAGAATTGAGATGTCCGTTGACATCAAGATCAGAATATTCCACCTTAAACTCCGTATATTCAGTCATCTCAGGAGTCTTCACGCGAGAGACATCCGCTATAGGACATTCCTTCTCCTTATGAATGTAGTTAACGATAGCACCATCATTGACAAAGAAGATGTTCTGAGGCTCACGTGTAACAGTATCAATCATCGCCCATACACTCTTGGCATATCCATACACCTTCTTTCCATCTTCTGAAAGTATCTCCCAGTTACGCTTGGTGAAATACTTCATAGCACTCTCAACCCACGTTGTGATCGTGATATGATCGTGCTCGCGTGGCATATCCTCAAGTTCAATGGCAAGACGTGAGAGAACCCATGTCTTGTTGATCGTATTGAGATATGTCATTCCGAAATTCCTTTTGCAGGAATGTATATCAGCAGCATTGAGCAAGTCGTTTCCGAGATGCCCAAGACACAACTGATGCTTGAAGTCGCAATGGAATGCGTCGGTGGCGATGTGGAGAGTCTCTTCTAACATGTACAATTTACCATTTACAATGTACAATTGCTCGCCTCTTCTTCCTTTCTCTGTGCGATATACTGATCAAGTCTCTCGATACAAGACCTTGTGATAGCAATACGACCAGAGCGAACGAACTGGAGAACGCAGCCTAAGTCATTGAGCTGATTGAAGTTATCAAGCACATCACTTGAGATACCTGTCTTCTCCACAATGGTATAGGTTGGGTTTACCTCAACGATACGAGCATCATGACGACGAACGATTCGGCTAATCTCCTGATTGGCAAGTACCATAGGAGTTGAGAGTTTCAGAAGAGAAGTCTCAAGGATGAAGATCTCATCATCAGCAAAGCAATTAGCCTGAAGCACATCTATCTTCTTCTCTATCTGCTTTGTCAGCATCTCTGCCATCTCCTGCTTGCAATAGCAAGTGATGGTATATTTATGTACGCCCGGAGTAGAAGAAGAGCATACGTTGAGAGATTCAATATTAACCTGTCGGCGAGTGAACACAGCGGTAATCTGATTCAGGATACCTGCAAAGTTCTCAGAATAGATAATCAGGGTATAGAGAGGGAGACCATCGTGATTAAGCTGAGCACCCTCCCATGCTGGAGTCACAGGACGCGCAACGGCATTTCTCTTAAATGTCTCATGCTGAGGAGTTCCATTGTTAAAATGCTTCTCATCAGCCTTACGCTCTCGTGCAAGATTCTTCTCGAAAGAGTTGCGTTCCTTGGCTGCAGCTGCACGTACAACGGCATCAAAGAGGGCAGCTTCTTCTTCCTGCAGCTGCTCATCACACTTGCCACAGGTATTGCAATCGCCACACTCGGCAGCGCCATAACGGCCCCCCTCCGTCTCACCCGAGGGGGAGAGATTTTGGTTTGGCTTATTGTTTATATTGTCTTTATTCATCTTTATATCCTTGATTGGAAAAATGTATCTAAAAGCCTCTCCCCCTCGGGGGAGTCGGAGGGGGGCTTCCCCTACTCTACCTCAAACAGCATCTCATCCACATTACCTCCCGGAGGTGTCATTGGAAGCACGTTATCCTCTTCCTTTACAGCACATTGGAGAATGTATGGACCCTTTGTGTCGAGCATCTCACGGATTGCAGCATCAAGATCCTTACGGTCAACAACGGTCTTGCAAGGAATACCGTATGCCTCGGCAATCTTCTCGTAGTCAGGGTTCACCATTGGGGTGAATGAGTAACGCTTGTCGAAGAACATATACTGCCATTGGCGTACATTGCCAAGGAAGTTATTGTTGAGCATTATCATCTTAACTGGGCATTGCTGCTCCATGATTGTTCCGAGTTCCTGAATGGTCATCTGGAAACCACCATCACCAGCAAACATACATACGGTTCTGTCAGGAGCACCGAAGGTTGCACCTATGGCAGCAGGAATACCGAAGCCCATAGTTCCGCAACCACCAGAGGTAATAACAGAACGCTCCTTAGTGAACTTGAAGTAACGGCAACCGAACATCTGGTTCTGGCCAACATCTGTTACGAGGACAGCCTCATTGTTTGCAGCCTCACTAACCTTACGAACGACCTCACCCATCAACAGAGGTCCTTCCTTTGGATTAAGAGCTGCATCAATAACAAGGTTATACTCCTTTTCTGCGTATGGCTTAAAGCCCTCAATCCAGGTCTGATGCTTTGCTGGCTTTACATATTCAGAAACACTTGCAAGAGTTTCCTTACAGTCACCTACAAGAGCAAGATCCACCCTTACGTTCTTGTTTATCTCAGAAGGATCAATATCGAAATGGATAATCTTTGCCTGCTTAGCGTATGTCTTTAGATTGCCTGTGATACGGTCGTCGAAACGCATACCAACGGCAATAAGCAGATCACACTGGTTAGTCATGAAGTTTGGAGCATAGTTTCCGTGCATTCCAAGCATACCCATATTCAGAGGGTGATCGGTAGGAGCAGCAGAAAGACCGAGAAGAGTCTGTCCGAATGGTATCTGTGCCTTCTCACAAAGTTCAAGAAGTTCCTTGTGAGCGCCACCAAGTTCTACACCCTGTCCTACGAGCATGAATGGCTTTACAGAATCATTAATCATCTGTGCAGCCTTCTTGATAGCTTCCTGACTTGGATGATGCAAAGGCTTGTATGAACGGATGAAATCAACAGTCTGAGGCTCATACTCGAACTTGGATGTCTGGGCATTCTTGGTGAAATCAAGGACAACAGGTCCCGGACGACCAGACTTTGCAATATAGAACGCGCGAGCCACAGCCCAAGGAATATCCTCCGCACGACGAATCTGATAGTTCCACTTCGTTATTGGCTGGGTAACGCCCACAACGTCAACCTCCTGAAAGGCATCTGTTCCGAGCATAGCTGCACCCACCTGACCGCAGATGACGACGATAGGGGTAGAGTCGATCATAGCATCAGCCACACCGGTAATGGTGTTCATTGCACCAGGACCGGAAGTAACGATACAGCAACCTACCCTACCGCTTACACGAGCATAGCCCTGAGCCGCATGAACAGCCGCCTGCTCATGACGAACGAGTATGTGATTAAGAGTTTCCTTATGATCATACAGAGCATCGAATGTTGGCATAATAGCACCACCCGGATATCCGAACAGCGTCTCTACGCCCTCATGCTCCAATGATCGCATTAGTGCCTCAGCACCTGTAATGAGAGCCCCCTCCCGGCCTCCCCGAGGGGAGGAGGAGTTAGTCACATTTTTACCCTCTTGTATATTATTGTTATTCATCTCAAAAAATATATCTGCAAATGACTTTTATTACATCATCTATCTTTTCTATTATCGTCTCATTATCAAAACGGATAACAGTAAAACCCATTTCATTTAGTCGTTCTGTACGTTTCTCATCAAGAAGTTCTTGAGCAGGTTGACAATGATATCCACCATCAACCTCTATAACCAGCTTTTCTTCAAGGCAGACAAAATCTACGATATACTGACCTATAACATGCTGTCTATTAAACTTCTTCCCAAGTCTGTTTCCACGCAAACGATCCCACAGAAACCTTTCCGCTTCAGTCTGGTATTTTCTATTCTCCTTTGCCCATTCGTGCAACATGGAGTATAATACCGGATCTGCTGTATTATATACATAATTCATAAGCGAATATGTCTTTTAGCGATTCATTTGGCAGATGTCCAGACATCAGACATTACCGACTAAACTTCTCCCTCCCTCGGGAGGGCTGGGGAGGGGTCAATCTATAATCCTCACACCACCCTTATCGGCACTTGCCACACTCTTGGCATATGCACGAAGAGCCTTGCTGACCACACGGTTACGCTTCAATGGCTGCTGTGGACGTGCCTCAAGTTCCTCATCGGAGAGTTTCACGTTGATAGAGCGTGAAGGAATATCAATAACGATGATATCGCCATCCTTGATCTTACCAATATTACCACCAGAAGCTGCCTCTGGAGAGATATGACCGATTGAAAGACCTGATGTACCACCAGAGAAACGACCATCGGTAATAAGAGCACATTCCTTACCCATGTGCATAGACTTGATATATGATGTTGGGTAGAGCATTTCCTGCATACCTGGACCACCCTTAGGACCTTCGTGAGTGATTACCACGCAATCGCCTTTCTTCACCTTACCGCCAAGGATTCCCTCACAAGCGTCCTCCTGAGAGTCAAATACAACAGCAGGACCTTCGAAGTGCCAAAGTTCAGGCGCAACACCTGCGGTCTTTACCACACAACCATCCTTAGCAATATTACCGAACAATACAGCCATACCGCCATCCTTTGTGTAAGCGTGCTCTATATCGCGGATACAACCATTAGCACGGTCGGTATCAAGACTCTCCCATTGAGCATCCTGTGAGCCCATCACGTTAGAGAACTTACCACCAGGAGCAGAATGATAGATACGAGATGCCTCCGGATCAATATTCTCCTTGAGGATAGAATACTTCTCGATATCCTCACCAAGGGTAGCACCATTCACGCGCTTGCAAGAGAGGTCAAGGAGATTACCCTTAGCCAACTCACCCATGATACCGAGAATACCACCTGCGCGGTTCTCCTCCTGAATTGAATATTTCTGCCAGTTAGGAGCAAGTTTGCAGAGGAATGGCACCTTACGAGAGAGTGCATCGATATCAGGCATTGTGAAATCAACCTCTGCCTCCTGAGCAACAGCAAGGAGGTGGAGTACGGTATTTGTAGAAGCACCCATAGCGATATCAAGAGTCATCGCGTTGAGGAATGCCTGACGTGTAGCTATTGAACGTGGGAGAACTGAGTCGTCACCATCCTCATAGTATGCAAATGCGTTCTTCACAATCTGCTTTGCAGCATCCTTGAAGAGCTGAATACGGTTCTTGTGAGTAGCAAGGATAGAGCCGTTGCCCGGAAGTGAGAGACCGAGAGCCTCTGTGAGTGAGTTCATAGAGTTGGCTGTGAACATACCAGAGCAAGCACCACAACCAGGACAAGCCATCTGCTCAACCTCTGCAAGTTCCTCATCGCTTACGGTTGGGTCACCACCCTTAATCATAGCTGTGATAAGGTCGGCATTCTCTCCCTTGTATTTGTGTGACTCCATAGGACCACCAGAAACGAATACCGTTGGGATGTTAAGGCGCATAGAAGCCATAAGCATACCAGGAGTAACCTTGTCGCAGTTAGAGATACATATCATAGCGTCAGCCTTGTGAGCATTAATCATGTACTCTACAGAGTCAGCAATAACATCACGAGAAGGCAATGAATAGAGCATTCCGTCGTGGCCCATTGCAATACCGTCATCCACAGCAATAGTATTGAACTCTGCTGCATAGCATCCCATAGCCTCAATCTCCTTCTTCACAATCTGACCAATCTCGTGGAGGTGTGTGTGACCAGGAACGAACTGTGTGAATGAATTTACGATAGCAATGATTGGCTTTCCAAACTGCTCACGCTTCATACCATTGGCAACCCATAGGGCACGGGCGCCAGCCATACGTCTGCCTTCTGTGCAGACGCTACTTCTCAACTGATGTTTCATATTGTCGTTTTTGTATATTTACTTAAAGATAATCGAGAAAAATCCCAAATTGGCTACAAAATTACTGATTTTTTGACTAAAATCCAACAATTTACTTATATTTTTTGTTAAATCTGAGGAAATTCCTTACTTTTTGTCAATCAAATCAAGGGAAATGCTTATAATCCTAAACTATAGGGGTTGAGAGAGCAAAAGAAAAAATCACAGGTTGCTTACGCTTCCTTACTACACCTTCACAACTATTTTGTTTCTCCATAGATACTACATCATTTGTCCATCGATACTCCATCGAAACGATGGACTATCGATGGATTATCGATGGATTATCGATGGATTATCTTCGGAGGAAGAGCGGACAAATAGCAGTATCACTAATAAGTGAAATGCCTTGTTTTAGGGATAGAAAAAGCATAGACGAAAAAGTCCCGACAAGCGAACCTGTCGGGACAAATATCATATATTAAGAGAATAATTACTTGTTAAGGTCGGTAAAGGTAGCAACGCGGTTGAACTCTACCTCATCGAAAAGCTTGTCTGTTGCGCCAAGACCTTCTGTCTCAAGGCGATCAGCAGCAATCTTATACTTCTTGACAAGCACATCCTTAACTGCATTAGCACGAGCCTCCGAAAGTTTCTGGTTGAGTTCTGGATTACCCTCTGGAGAAGCATAACCTGAGATCTTAACCTTTGCCTCTGGGTGCTTCTTCATATAGTTAGCTATGAGAGAGATGTTAGCCTCCTGACTCTTCTCAACGGCACTCTTACCCTGACCGAATACAACCGTTGGCTGGAGGTTAGCGGTCTGCTTTACAACCTGTACCTGCTCTACAACTGTAGTAGGCTTGTTCTTGCAGTCCTCAAGTTCCTTCTTCAGACGGCTGATTTCCACATCCTTTTCTGTAAGAGTACGGTTTGTCTGAGCCTCGTTAGCAGAAATTGTAGTACGAAGGTCGTTAATCTTAGCATTGAGGGCATCAACCTCTGCCTGATCACGAAGCTGCTCGATAGTGAAGTTATGCTTGCCGTTAGAATTCTTGAACTTATAGTTCAGACCTATTTTGAAACTGAAATGTGCACGATCATTATGATAGTCCAAAGTATTCAGGATCTCCTCACTTCCAAGAATATCCCATGTGATAGAAGGCTCTGCATATACCTGAACAGCCTTCTCCTTACCGAGGTTTACAGCAAAATCAAGACCGATTTTTGATGTGAGAGCATCAAGCTCAGAATTTCCATATCTGTGTCCCCAGCCAAAGCCGCCAAGACCGAGAACCTCGAAACAACGTGGTTCGCCCTTATAGCCACCGAACAGATTTGAGAGGTTTGCAGTACCGATGAGACTAATATCCGTATTATCTACAAAAGTCTTGGTATCAAGCTTATATGTCTTACCATAAAGTTCGTAGCTTGTTGGAGTGCTTGCGAAATGCATATTGGCATCAACACCAATACCAAACACAGTACCAAAGTTCTTTACGAGACGAAGACCTAACTCAGGAGTAAGGTTCCCCATAACCCTGTAGCCCTTGAGTGGAGTAGATACACCCCAATTAACACCCAAATAGATGTTATCACCTGCACTATTAGGAACAATCGCAGTTCTCTGTGCGCTTTCTGTTGTTTGAGCAAATACTGATGCTGATACAGCAACAGCTGCCATAATCATTGAGATTTTCTTCATGTTGTACTATAATATATGTATTTTCTTTTTACCCTTTCCTATTTGGGGCGCAAAATAATAACATTTTTTCCAATTGGCAAAATATTTTAACAAAAAATAAATTGTTTGCGCACACATTTTAATTTATTTTTATTAAACAACAGAAAAAGCGCACCATTTATCGGTATAATCTACCAACAAATAGTGCGCTTATTTTTACGGTTTTTACTATTATTTTTTCAAAAGGTCGGGACGCAAGGCTTTCGTGCGAGCTAAGGCCTGTTCCATCTCCCAGTCCTTTATCTTTGCCTCATGCCCAGAGAGCAGTATTTCGGGTATTCCCCATGTCTCTTCAGGATTATCAACTGGATGATATTCGGCTGGCCGGGTATAGCAAGGAGGCTCGAGAAGGTTGTCCTGGAAAGAATCACTCAAAGCCGACTCTACATCACCTATAACACCAGGGATGATTCTCACAACGCTATCAGCAATAACGGCAGCAGCAAGTTCGCCTCCTGTCAGGACATAATCGCCAATAGATATTTCGCGAGTGATGAGGTGTTCACGAATACGATAGTCTATACCCTTATAGTGACCACATATTATAATAATGTTCTCCTTGAGTGACAGGTCATTAGCAACCGACTGATTGAAAGTCTCGCCATCAGGAGCGGTAAAGATTATCTCGTCATAATGGCGTTCTTTCTTCAAGGCAGAGATACACGCATCAAGTGGCTGGCATTGGATAACCATACCCGCCTTGCCTCCGTATGGATAATCGTCCACACGCTTCCACTTATCCGCGGTATAGTCACGCAGATTATGAATATGAATCTCTGCAAGTCCCTTCTTCTGAGCACGCCCCATGATAGATTCGTTTATGAATCCCTGCAACATCTCAGGAAGAACGGTAATAATATCTATTCGCATCTTAACATTTACAATTTACCATTTACAATGTACAATTTACAGGCTACAAAGTTACTACATTTTAACGAGATTATTCTGTTTTTTCTTTTTTTTATTTTGTTTTCAATCGAAATCTCTCCTTATTACATTATTTTTTTGTAACTTTGCATGAAATAATGCCAATTGACAATTAAAATTGCACATGACCGAACAAGAACGCATACTTCAACTTAGAAAAGAACTACACGAACATAATCATCGTTATTACGTTCTCAATCAGCCTGTCATCTCCGATCAGGACTTCGACTTCCTCATGCACGAATTGCAGGAACTTGAAGCCCGTCATCCAGAAATGGCAGACCCTAACTCTCCTTCCGTACGAGTGGGAAGTGACATTAACCAGAACTTCCGACAGGTGGCTCATCGCTATCCTATGCTCTCACTTGCCAATACCTATAATGCAGATGATGTGCGTGAATGGTACGAGCAGGTTTCACGAGGACTTGAAGGCGAACCGTTTGAGGTTTGCTGCGAAATGAAGTATGACGGTCTGTCAATATCACTTACATACGAGGACGGCAAACTCGTTCAGGCTGTTACGCGAGGTGATGGCGTGCAAGGTGATGATGTTACGAATAATGTCCGTACAATCCGTTGTATTCCGTTGCAACTCTCCCCATCTAATGGATTCCCCTACCCTCGTTCATTCGAGATCCGTGGTGAGATTCTTCTCCCATGGGATAACTTCAACCGTCTGAATGCCGAACGTGAGGAGATTGGCGAGACTCCATTTGCGAACCCACGTAATGCCGCATCTGGAACTCTCAAGAGCCAGAACTCTCGTGTAGTAGCAGAACGTGGACTTGACGCTTATCTTTATTATCTCCTTGGAGATGAACTCCCTGCCGACGGCCATATAGAGAATCTTGATATCGCCCGTTCATGGGGCTTCAAGATTTCAGAAGGAATGAAGAAGGTGAACTCGCTTCAAGGCATTCTTGACTACATCGACTATTGGGATAAGGAGCGTAAGAACCTGCCAGTTGCAACTGATGGTATCGTACTTAAAGTCAACTCTCTACGACAGCAACGGCACCTTGGTTTTACAGCAAAATCCCCTCGCTGGGCAATAGCTTATAAGTTCAAGGCAGAACGTGCATGTACCCCTCTGATAGAGGTAACATATCAGGTTGGAAGAACAGGAGCAATAACCCCCGTTGCCAATATGGAGGCTGTTCAGTTGGCTGGTACTACCGTCCGTCGTGCGACACTCAACAATGAGGATTTCATCCGCTCCTTCGACCTCCACATAGGCGATTATGTGTATGTGGAGAAAGGTGGTGAGATTATCCCGAAGATAGTTGGTGTTGATGTAGAGAAGCGCAAGGCTGATGCCGAACCTGTTAGGTTCATAACTCATTGTCCTGAGTGTGGCGCTCAACTCGTTCGCTATGAGGGAGAGGCTGCGCATTATTGCCCTAATGACACAGGCTGTCCGCCACAGATTAAGGGAAGGATTGAGCACTTCATTGCCCGCAAGGCTATGAACATTATGTCGCTCGGTCCTGAGACCGTTGACGAATATTTCCAGAGAGGACTCATCCACAATATAGCCGACCTCTATGACCTTACCATTCAGCAGATAGATCCATCTGGCAACAAGAGAAAATCCGCACAAAATGTGATAGATGCTATAAAGGAATCACGAAACGTGCCATTCGAGCGTGTAGTCTTTGCCCTTGGAATCCGTTTCGTTGGTGTGACTACTGCCAAACTCCTCGCACGTCATTTCAAAGATATAGACTCTTTGATGAAAGCCTCACTTCAAGACCTTCTTGATGTGGAGATGGTTGGCAACGTGATAGCCGAAAGCATTATCTCCTACTTCCACAACGAAGAGAACCTCGCCATTATCCAGCGACTTCGCGACAAAGGACTACAGATGTCGCTCTCGGAAGAACAGACTGCTGGACAAACCAATATTCTTGAAGGAAAGTCTATCGTCATTAGTGGTGTCTTCACCCATCATAGCAGAGATGAATACAAGGCTCTCATAGAACAACACGGAGGCAAGAATGTGGGTAGCATAAGCGGAAAGACATCATTCATACTTGCAGGAGATAATATGGGACCTTCAAAGCTACAGAAAGCCGAAAAACTTGGAGTACAGATTGTTAGCGAGGAGGAATTTCTGGGAATGATTAAGGATGAAGGTACGGTCTCTCCCCTCGCCCTCCCCCGTAGCGAGGGAGCCGCATCCCCCAAAACCGATTCGAATAACAGTCCTATCCAACTTGATTTGTTCTCATAAATATATAAATCATCAATATACCTTCTCTCCATCGCTAACCGGCTCCCTCTCTACGGGAGAGGGCGGGGGGTGGAGAGGCCTCACATAATTATGAAAATCGGCATAGATGTAGGCATCAGCACTACAAAGATAGTAGGTATCACTTCCGACCTTCAAGTCGTATCACCTACACGCATCAAGGCTACAGATCCTGTAACTTCACTCTATGGTGCGTTTGGTAAGTTCCTCTTCGACAACAAAATCACGCTCTCTGACATAGAAAAAGTGATGATAACTGGTGTTGGAGCGGAATACATAGAAGGGAACATATACGGACTACCCACAATACGCATACCTGAGTTTCAGGCAGATGCCCAAGGGGCAAAGTTCGGTTCTGGACTCTCGCGCATGATTACCGTCTCTATGGGTACAGGTACGACTATTATCCGTGTAGATGGCGATGATGTGCAGCACCTTGGCGGACTCGGTATGGGTGGCGGTACGCTTATCGGACTCTCCCGACTACTCCTCGGAACAGACGATATACACCATATTGTTGAACTTGCTTCTCAAGGCAATATATCAAATATCAATCTCAACATAGGTGACATTTCCCCTCGTCCACTTCCCGGACTTCCTCTCGACACCACAGCCTCACTATTCGGAAAGGCTGGTCATGACACCCGCAAAGAAGATATTGCTCTTGGAATCATCTGTACCGTCATACAAACTATCTGTTCAGGAACGGTTCTCGCAAGTAAGGGAACAGACATCAAGGACTTTGTGATGATAGGTAACCTCACCCTCCTACCCCAGACGCGAGAGATTTTCAACTCCGTAGAAACTCTATATGGGGTACATTTCATAATCCCCAGGCACTCCGAATACTGTACTGCTATCGGGTGTTGTGTTTAGGGGGTAGAGCAAACAAAATGCAAAGACGCAAAGTCACGGATTTTTCCTATGACCTTGCGTCTTTGTTATTGGATGATTTGTAATTATCAAGAAAGTCTTCCTAATGCAAGTTCTCCTATCTTATAGACATACCTCAAAGCGAGGAATAAGATATTTGAATACACACCATTCTCCTTGAGTGCCTTTTGGTGGTCTCGATTAATCTGCCAATGACTACTTGCACCACTATTGCTCGTACCACCAGAGCGCATAGTAACAAAATCTCTATTTATGTAATGTGTCTTGATTCTTCCTACGAATATCGTTCTCACAAGAAACTCGAAATCAGCAGCAATCTTATATGATGTATTGAAATAAGCACAACTCACATCGCCCTTGAAGCCTTCAATCTTCGTACCATCAAGTTTGAAACGCTCGTATGTTGCCTTCTTGCAATAGAATGAAGGATGGGCAGGCATAAAACCAAAACGCATCCACCCTCTTCTGAACATCTTGCTTGAATAATATCTTACAAGTTTCGATGTATCATCAGCCCTGACATAATGAATATCACCATAAAGAGCATCAATATCAGGAGTTTCTTCAAACTGACGAGCAATAATACGGAGAATACCATTCGATGTATAGAAATCATCCGAATTCAATATCCCCACAACCTCACCAGTAGTAGCCCTTATGCCCTGATTCATGGCATCATAAAGTCCTTTATCGGGAGAAGATAGCAGTTTCATCCGCCCCTCAAAGCGAGGTTCATATTCACGGCAAATATCTAAAGTGTTATCAGTTGAGCCACCATCCTTGATCACAAGTTCATAATCAGAATAGTCCTGCCGAAGAATACTTTCTAAAGTATCCCTCAAGGTAGCCCCGCTATTGTATGTAGCCGTGATAATTGATATCTTCATTCAAACCCTCGCTTGAGTTTCCAGAACTTATAGTAGATTCTCCACAACGGACCGCAAATCCAATCCCACTTGTCAAAACGCCAGTATCGCAGGTTTCTTATGAAGAAAAGCCAGAAATGTCCATAGGATGTGGATTTCTTTTCTGATAATTCCTTACTTGATTTTCCGAAGTTTCCACTTCTTAAGATCTCATCAAACAAGAAACTACCATCCTTCTCATTAGGCAAACAAAGAAGCTTTTCATCGTCCAAACGGAAAATATGGCTCATTATCCACATCAGGGCAGCAGTAAAACGCTCCATACCGAGGTTTCTGACAATTTCCATCATCTCTCCCCTATCCTCTTTGCTTCTGAGAAGCACGAAGTAATAGTCCATCAGCTGTCTGATGCCTATACCCTCGGTGAATAGATGCAGACGGATATGAGCCAACTGATGAATGATATTGAAACGCATCGTCACCCAGTTTACAGGCTCTTTCTGCCCGAAACAAGCCTCAGCCTCTTCGGCAAAGAACTTCTGTAATCGAGCATTATAGATGAAATTACGTATGATGAAAGGACGATAATGAACTTCTACAATAACACCAGGGAAGGCACCATATTGAATCTCAAGTTCGTTGACCTCCTTTGTAGGACACGTTTTCTGAACAAAGTCGTTTACCTTCTCAAAGCCACCTTCAACCCAGACGTCAATATCTCCACTACATCTTGCATCAGAAAGTTCTCCGTAAAGTCGAGCATTACCTTGTCCCTTCATAATGGCTGTACGGAATCCTGCTTTACGGAAGTATTCAGTCACCATTTCACAATGCTCGTTCACTTTCTCATTTCGCAATCTGATAGCCTCAGACTGCCCATGAAACAGCATCTTCAGCCTCAAAGGTGGCAACTGATCCTGAGGCAAGCGTTGAATACCAACAAAGATGACGCCTTGCATAGAGTGGTCAATGGACACCTGCAACAATCCATACCACTGCTTCTCGGTTGGCATTCCGCTCAGACGCTCAGTTCTTCCGAGCGCCACCTGCATCAGTTCTATGAAATATTGTACGACCTTAGCCATTCTTTTTGCTATGTCCTTTTACCACCAATCAACCGTCAGTTTATCCCTAATAGAAAATGGGGGCTACATAGGAGTTGCTTCTTTACAAAGTAATCCCCCAATTATTCTTGATATACTCCTTCAATGCTTGTTTTCCCTCTGGAGCATCAGCGTTCAGATTATTAGCCCAAAGCCACTTTCTAACCTCAAGTATCTTTGCATCAACAAGTGTGCGATACCACCAACCTTGAATGAAAGCAAAGATAAACCCTTCCTTTCCGTCTATGAACCCACCTCGTAGGAAATAGCGGTAAATGAAGTATGCAAACGAACGCCAGAAGAGTGGAAGTCTGTTATATTTGCTCTTTGTCCTATGCTTTTCCTCTGCCTGTTTTCCAAGATGCATGACATTTTGAGACTCACATCCCATAAGATTATGCATCTCATTCAGAATCTCGGTAGCCTCACGATGAGCATAATCAATGTGCTTCTTGCAATATTCGGAGATATTTATCAATGAATGATCACAGAAATCATTATCCAGAACAATAGAACGTCCTTCCTTCAGAGTAATGTGTTCATCCATCAATCGGGCATCATAACGTCCATAACCAGTACGGAACATACGCATCATAAAGACGGGATATATGCCATGCTTCACCCATTTACCCATAAATATATGTCTGCGTTTGAACTCAATACCAGTCACATCTTTAGATATTCGAGGCAATTTTTGTTTCAATTCCTCCACCAATTCAGGCAAAAGATACTCGTCGGCATCAATTCTAAGCACCCATTCCGTATCAATTTTGAGGTTATCAATAGCCCAGTTGAACTGTTCCGCCTGATTACCAGGATATTTATGTTCAACAATCTCTACAACATGATCCTGCTGATTGAAACTCTCGGCAATTTCTCGTGTACGGTCGGTTGAAGGACTATCAACAATAATCACCTTTTTGGAGAACTGACATACATTCTCCAGACATCGGGCTATATGTATCTCCTCATTATAAGTAAGGATAATGGTCGTAATATCAAGCATTTTCCTTTATCTCCCTCTTCTTAATGAACTTCGCAGGATTACCGCCTACTATAGTCCATGGCTCCACATCCTTATACACGCTTGCAGTAGCCCCAACAACAGCTCCTTGACCAATTGTAACGCCCATTCCGATATATGCCTTAGCACCTATCCAAGCCTGATCCTCGATAACGATAGGAGCGGTTATTAACGGATTTAGAGGACTTGTAACATCATGGCTGGCAGTACAGAGGTACGCCCCCTGAGAAACCGTTGTATTAGCTCCGATTATGATAGGAGCGACATTATAGCAATCCACATCACTCGCAAGACAAGAATACTCGCCCATCGTAAGGAAAGGAGGATAATAAACCTTTGCCGAGCTATACACATGAGCCGTTTTTGCTATCTTTGCCCCAAAAACGCGAAGAAGAAAATTCTTCCATCCTCTGCCAACACTCCTTGGCAACCAACTTGCAAGCAAAGTCCAGGTGATACTCCACAAAAGACGAATCATCTGATGCTTACGTCCCAAGCGGTTCTCGTATTTTGATAAATCAACCTTTGTTTCTGTCATATATCAATTTGAAGTCTCGCAAGTTCAACTTCACAAGTTAGAAGGTTTCGAGGTTATAAGGTTTACAGTTTGGAGTATATATTCTTACCTACAATAACGCGAGATAACGGCAATCTGTCAAACAATATTGCGCAAAGCAGACATAAAGAAACTATCAATAACAAACTGAATAGTGTCCAAAGAATAGTAGAGTTATCAAAGGCAAAGAAGGGAGCATAAAACTTTGTAACAACTGTAAACAACGGAGAGAAAAGTACAATAGCAAGAGAATTCCTTCCAATATATGAAATAAAATTGGATATTTGCTTCGGTATTCTGTCTTTCAAGTCAAAAATAAAGCCTATAAATGTAAGAGTAAGTCCAATACCTGTAATGGAATCTCTTGAAAATTCATTGGAAAATACAATTATCAAGACAAAACACAATATTGATATTGGCGACTTTAATCTCTCATTAATTACAAAATTGGCGTTTCTAAATAAAGCACCTATTATAAAATAAATAATGTTTTCCCATTTAAGGCCTTCAATTCCAATAGACAAAGCAAAAAGAATGACAGATGAAATCAGAATGCCCGACAGTCCTTTCATTACATAACGATTTACTATATAATAGACCGTCAAACAGATTGCCATTGTATGCAAATACCAGTAAGTTCCAGTAGGCGAAAATGCGATATTACTCAACAAAGTAAGCGCCCCACCATCAAAGGTGTTGGAGGCTCCTATGAATTTTCCAAGCATACCAACTCCTAATAGATATACGATTTCAAAGACAATATATGGCACCACAATACCATATATACTCTTTAAGAATTTTTTAGGCTCTTTATTAGCAGAAAACAAATAACCACTAATCAATAAAAAGCCAGACATGTGAAATGTATATACAATTTGACACGCATGAGGATATTTTGTATTAAACAATCCAAGATGAAAAGCCACCATAAGAAGGATTAATAATCCTTTAGCCATGTCAATCTCTTGGATTCTTTTCGTATTGTCCTTCAATACATCAACTATTTCTTCACTCATATACAAATTCTGGTTTTTCTCCACCACCCAGCAGCCACTCATAAAGTTGTAGAGTCCTACGAGTCACACTTCGATAGCCGAAGTTATCATAAATGAGCTTGCTTGCTCTTTGTCCCATATCATATAGTGTATTAGCATCCATCCCCATGGCCTCACGAAGCACATGTTCAAGATTATCCACACCAAGATCAATACACCAACCTGTGTTAGTCTCATTCAGGATAGTCCAAGGGCAGTTAGTCGTGGTTATAACAGGCGTTCCACACGACATAGCCTCAGCAATAACCATTCCGAAATTCTCGCTAAATGAAGGCAGACAGAAAAGAGCCGACTCCTGATATACCTTTATCTTTGCCTCCCCAAATACAGGTGGGAGAATCTTGACACTATCATTCAGTCCTAAACTCCCTACCCTATTCTCCAAACTATGAATGTATTCTGTCTCGCCATTGCCAATAACGAGCAACTGCCAATCTGCATAATCAGAATGAATGCGTTTCCAAGCCTCAAAAAGCAGTTCTATGCCCTTCTTAACGTGCACACGACTAAGAAACAGCACTTGCTTCTTAACGCCTTCAACAGACGATTTACATGGATAAGCGTCCGTCTCTATGCCATTAGGAATAACCGACTTACAAGTCGTGATACCGAGTTCACTCACATGATCAGCCTCCATCTTTGCCGTTGTGAAGACACAGGCAGACTTCTGCACATCATTACGCTGGTAAAGCCACCACGCAAGTTTCTTCTTCCATTTCTTCTGCGAAAGGCTCCAAGGCTCAAGCATACCACGAGGAGTAACAATATACGGAATACCAAGTCTGCGAGCCTCAACCATCACTTTGTGATAAGGCAAATCCCACATACTCTGGATCTGTATAAGCTCAAACCTCTCATCTTCAAGATATTTAGCTATCTCCTTCCTTGAGAATGTAGGCTCAAGCACTTTCAGCTTTACGGTAGTCCCTTCAAGCGCGTGTGTATTCATGTTCTCAGAGCGGATTGTCATGAGAGTAATATCCACTCCAAGCTCAGCCAATCCCTTTGCAAGCATCGGCACACTTCTGGACGGACCACCAGAAGAAAGATCTAAAGAATATACAAATGAGAGAATTTTCATGATCGGGATATTCTTGACCAAATGCAATCAGGCAATAGATTTATTGCATGAACATACACAAAGAATATTATAGCCTTAATAAAGCCTTCGTACCTACTTAGGAAATGGAATGTAATAAACGGATTACTCCCTAAAGGAGAATAAAGTTTCTTGAATCTCTTTACTACCGACACTCCATTAAGGCGTATTCTCACATTCTTACTTTGTAATGCTGCCTCCGTACATCCTATGTATTTTCTTGATGTGCATACATGAAGTCCGTTCTTGTGAGTTTCATAACCATAGGCCACATCACCCAGATCATGATGATAAACAGAATCTAAGAAACCATTCTTCTCAAATACATATTTGGGGACAAGAACGAAGTTGCCATTCAAACGGAATACCTCATTCAACTCTCCATTGGCAGGTATAAGATGCTTGGATTTATCATAACCACCATAAATAACACTCTTGGTGGTCGTTTCCTGAACCAAACCGGCTATTACAGCCTTATGTTCCATGACTCTACTACATTCGAGCATCTCATCGAAACAGTCATCATAGAGCATGAGGTCATCATTAAGCCAGAAATAGAAGTCGTAATCCTTGTTCTTAGCAGCTTCCATCCATGCGGTTCTCATTCCCCTTGACCAAAAGAGATTACCATCTCCATGGATGAGATTCACCTGTGGAAATTCTTTGCGGATAGCATAAGCAGTACCATCAGTTGAATTGTCATCAACACAATAGACATCAATATCCTTCCTTATGGAGAATAATCTGCCAAGACACGACAAAGTAGTGTCCTTACGATTATGACAGGTTATGAGGACAGCTAATGTCACCATACTCTTTGTTTGCCAGACGATACGACTTTAGCAGGAATACCTCCAAGAACAGAGAAAGGTGCCACATCTGAATAATTCTTATTACAGAAGGAATTGGAAGCTACGATTGTATTGTCTGGGATTACGGTTCCTTTGTTAATACAAACATTATTCCCAATCCATACATTGTCACCTATCACTATTGGCTTGTGCGAAGTATAGACTGTTCCTGTATTCACGTCCCTAATATCATGTCTGTCTGTATCCATCAACTGGCACCTCCATGAACCTTCGACTTGTGAACCGATTTTTATATTGTCCTCACAGAACAAAATTGATTGAGCGCCAAATCTCGAATTTGTACCTATCGAAATCTTTGCTCCAGACTCAATCCTTATTGTACTTCCACAACCTATATAAAAAGAACCGTTGAAGCAAAGAGTCCCTCTGATATCAAGAATAACAGGATCAAGAGGAAACATATCACGTCCTTGTGACCCAAGTTTTATCATTCCAGGTCTAATCGTTCCATTTATACATAGTTTGCCACTATTACCTACAATACGTAGTTTGCCATAAACGTCAATAGGAAACTTTATTGCTTGCTTAAATGGCAAGAAATGGAAATTAACATATATAATCTTTATAATGTTATGTATGAATATAGAATTGAGCATTTTCAGCAAAAAATTATATTATCATCCGCAAAAATCAATAACGTTCAGGATTCTTGACGATTTTCAACTGAGTCATCTGTACAAAAAGAATCAAACAGATATAACCAACAATAAATGCTCGCAAACCATCAAAAGTACTTGAACTTACCGTTTGATATGTAACCTGACAAAGCAATATAATAATAAGCATATTCTTTGTCGTAAGTTTTTTCAAGCATACAATGGCACTACTCTCCATAATATAAAAAGCGACAAAGAAAAATACAAGACTTCCAATTTTACCGAAATCAAGGAATGCCTGTGGTATCATTGAAGGCACACATACAGATGCTGGATTATGGTCAATTTTCCACGTTTCTATAATATGATTATAAACAGACGACCCAATACCCATACAATTTAAACCATACCCCAACGAATAATCGTATGGAAGACTATTCCATAGTTCATTCATATGTATATATATTGAAGAAGTATAGAAAATCTCAGTTGAATAAGCCTCTATCGTCTTCATATTTACAATCTCGTCCATCTTCAGAATCTGAACAACAATAAGCATTATCAATGGCGAAGCAAGTACAAATAAGAACTTCTTGTCTATCTTTTTCTCCTTATCCCTTATAACCGCTATAGAATACGTCAAAAGGTAGGAAATGATAAAAGGAGCGAAGAAAGCAAGAATGAACAAACGTCCACCAAACGACATTTGGAATGGTATAAACAAAAGAAACTCTCTGACAAATTTTTTCAAGCGGATGCCTCGTAATGCCGTTTCCATACCCAAAATACAAATATAGAATATGGCAAACTGGGATAGATAACTACCTACACGAATCAGATTTGAGTCAAATTCGCTAAAGTTTGAACGAGATGCGATATAATATGCTCTCATTGCAGAATAATCCCAACCTGTTACAGATACAACAGAAATTATTCGATACATTCCTATGGCAAAAAACAGATATAGAATCCATCGCATCTTACGTCTAATTATAACAATATCTGCACTACCAAATTCCGCAGTTAACTCAACCGTGACTTTTCTCCGCCTTAATCGGGCTAATAGGAATGCAGAAAAGACAACTATTAACATAGTTAATTGGTAAGAACTTACTTCCTGAAGATAACCAGCTCTTGCATAATATTCGGTATCACCAATCAAGAGATTAGAATATAGGAATCCTCCCAAGGAAGTCAATCCCCACATCAAAGCAAAGAATGTTGACGGAAGAACGTATGTTTTGTTTCGCATACCCAACTTGAAAAAATTGGCTATTGCAAAAACAAGACACAAAATAAAACAATATAGAAAATCAATATTTATCATTTACAAAACTACCAATAGCAACTACCTTCGACTTTTTCAGAATCCTTTGGTTTCTCATTTTGACTTGGATAAACCCAATATTTATTAAACAATGGATGATAGTCCAAACTGATATCAATACCAGGACGATAATGCCAGGATCCTTGATACTGTTCAGTCCAACGCTTACCTAATATACCAAATAACAATTGTGTGCCACCAGCTATATGAACAGCCTGTTTGCCAATTCTCTTCACATGAGCAGCAAGTGGCAAGCCATAAGCTCCACATCCTACAATCGCAATATCAAAATCAATCTTGTCTATCTCATCTTCCATATACTTCAAGGCTTCAAACCAACTTGCAAACTCAGACTTGGTTCCAGCAATAGTCTGAACAGCCTTAAGTGTCTTTAGTTCAAATTCAGGAAGGATATCAGGATTGGAAAACAACAGTTCACGTTTCTGATATTGTGATTTCATCGTATCTACAAAAGGATGAACAACAAGTACCTTCTTTCCCTTGAGAATGCGAGTCCAAGGCCTTTCAACAAAGAAAGGATACAACATCTCCAACTGTACTCTCTGAATATCATCACGCAAAGGCATGAATTTCTCGTAGTACTGATGGCAAGCGAGCAAATCTATTTCTGGAGTATCTAGAAGATAACGTTCTGAGAATTTTTCTGCTGTATTTTGGCAGACAGGAAAGATGCCAGAGTAAATGCTCATAGTCTTAAAATGATCCTCATACCACCAAGGAGTATGTGTGTTATCTGTAATATATTCCCATATACGACGAAAAAATGATTTTCGACTATGAACACAGAGATAATTATTTATACAGTTTATCTCTGTCGTACCAAACCTCGCTATCATACAAGGCTTACCAGAAGCAAGCAATTCATAAACCTTATCATTAGACGATTGCCTATCACAATCACATTCTGGAGCATAGAATTTCCGCCTCGTGATTATTCGATAAGCCTTTCGTACAACACGTATTATGATATCTTTTACCTTCATTAGATATATTTAGCAACAGAAAGCTTAAACAAATCCAGATACGCTATGAAATATCGTGGAATTCTTCCCATACGCCTTTTCGTCTTTTGATAAAAAGTTTCGGGCTTGGCTTCTGATAAAAGACCACGTATTGACCAATTCATAAATATATTATGCTTGGCAAACAGAGGTATTGTTTCCTCATACCATCGACCTTTTATAATCCCTGTAAAAACATATGGCAATATTTCAAAACAATCTTTCTTTACAATTTTTGATGATACTGCAATATATGTATGATTAAGTACAGCCGAACGTTTTGATCCAAACTGTTCAAATTCCCATGCACTTTCCCTTTCTCGAAGCAATGCATATAGTTCATCCTTATACCACAATGCAGCCTGACAACTTACCCTATATTTATAATGCAATTCACATTGGTCATATCCTTCATATACCGAGGTACCAGAAGTTGAACATCCCTGATCCGTCAGATGTATGCATTTAATATCTTTATTCTCAAGCATTAACCTTACGGCATCATCAATCATGGATGTTTGTACTTGGGACTTCAAGAAATAATCTTCTTGCAAATACAATATAATATCTTCAGGAATTGAGTCCAAAGCCCATTTTAGGCATTGGCTCCAAGTGGCGTATCGACCATTTATTTTTTTTCCTACACATCCCTTTACTGGTATGATGTCGAGATTAGGAAATGAGTAATCTTTATATTCAGTATTTAAATATATCTTACCCTTATAATCTTGCCAATATAAGCTGAATAACTTAAAGAAAGGACTCCAGCAATCTTCAAATTTATCACATGTATTTACTAATACCGAATATTTCATCTAAAGTCGATTTTCTTTATTACTTTACAAGGATTACCAGCAGCCAAAACCCCAGAAGGTATATCATGCGTTACCACTGATCCTGCCCCTATAATAGTATTATCACCAATTGTTACACCAGGCAAGATTGTAACATTACTCGTTATCCATACGTGATTACCAATAGTAACAGGACGCCCAATAGCCGTACTAAAGTCTTTCAAATCATGAGTTGAGGTAATAATAATATTATCAAATGAAAAAGAACATCTTTCTCCAATTGAAACGGGAGCCCATGCTATTATTTTCAAGTTTCCCAAACCTGTATTTTCCCCCACCTGAATCATGGAAGAAGAACAATTAAACCCTGGATAAATAGTAACAGAGGATGGCATTTTATAATGGCGTTTTATCAATGCACATACATATTTTCTAATAAATGGAATATACATCAACAAATACAAAATGCGAACATATCTGCTGTTTACTGGTCTTTTCCTTTCCCCAATTCTGTATATTATTTCTTCCATATAATATCAGTTTCTATGTATCAAATGCAAAAGCATTTTTTTTTCTTCTTTCTTCAAGAAAAACAACAAACACATCAATAGCATAATGATCCACATAGACATGAATGTTATGAAGGTTCGAAACAAGCCTTCTTTTATGAAAAATGAAGTGGTAAAACCGACAAGTACCATAGCCGTTGTCAGAAGAAATGATGGTAAGAATACATCCTTAAAATAAGAAATATAGTCCATACCTATATACTTATGACACAACTGCAGTTTCAAAAAAGTCTGTATAACCACCATTATAATCATTGTTACAAAAAGCATATATGGTGGATATCCTAAATAGAATAAGATACAAATAACAATTAAAGCGACCAAAAACAGAGACGAAGCCTGAACATTTAGTTTTTTTATTCTATTTTGAGCATTTAAAGCCGTATTCATTCCCAAACTCAATTGCTCTATCAACGTACGCACCAATTGGAGTTGAATAAATATGACAGTCCATTCAGGTACTTGTTTTAGCCATAAACGAAGAATATAATTTGACTCAAAACAGAAAGGTATGGCTATCCATGCCAATAACAAATACGAAAATCGACATGAGGTAAAACTCCAATGAAGCATCTCCTCTTCATTTTTTGAACCTGCAAGCTTTGTTATAACAGGATTAACCGCCTTCATCATATTATTGGTAAGAACCATGAGTTGCCCACATAATTGAACTATAATTCCCATAGCAGCATTTACCAACACTCCAAAGAAATGATTCAGAATAATATTTTGACTATAGTTGCCTATCATACTTGAAGATATACCAAGGAAATTCCATCCGGCAAAGCCTGTCATTTCTTTTAATACATCTTTATTAAAGTATTTTCGTACATTAATTACACATTCATCATATCTTTTGTGACAATAAGATAGCATTATGACAAGAGTTATGCCAGGAATACAGGCCATAAAAATACCATACGAAATGAGTTTGTCATACGTAACATAGAAGCAGGCAAATGCGACCAACAACTTTAATACAGCCTGAAATATACCTACTATAGAATAGAAACGCATATTTTCATGAGCATTAATGACCGCATCATATGGTACACTTATTATTGTAAAAACGGTACTAACTATAAGTGAAGCATAGACAAAATAAGCTGCATTTTCACGATCTATAGGAATTGATAATATACCATTAAAAAAGACAAAACCTAAAATAACCAATGCAAAGATTATAATGACAGCAATCGAAAGATGCATCAATATACTGACATTAAAAATTTCTTTCTGCCTTTCTACATTTCCCTCTCCTTCCGAATAAGACATAAAACGTTGAGTCGCAACTGCCATCGATGTATTTAGAAATCCCAACATAGCTATTGCACCTCCTACTATATTGAAAATGCCAAAGTCTGAAGCACCAAGTGTATTTAAAACGATACGAGTAGCCCATAAGGTCGTGAACAACTGAACACCAACCTTTATATAAAGCCATATCGTATTTCTTATAACTCTATTTGCAACAGACATTATTTATCAAATCATTAACTATAAAAAGAAACTGAGAAACGAATTTCTATTTATTGCTGTAATAAAAAAAGAATTATTTTATCATATAATTTTTAAAGGTCGGACAGAAGTTATCTATTACATAATCATCCATCTTACACCTTATTGTAATATTCTGACTATCGCAAAGATTTCCACCACCATAATGTCCTGTTGTAGCATAACTAAGTGATGCTCCCGTTGGATCTTGCTTACACTTTATTACAAGTGTATTTCCTCGCTTGATTACAGGCTCTTCGTCTATAATATCTATTCCATTCTTCTGAAGGACAAATCCATAATTTTTCTGCTTACCATTCACATTATGCCAAGAGTCCTTACTATCAGTTACGAAACGCATTGGAGGAACTGGCACATCAAATTGAATAGACAAAAGCCATGTGTTACCAGAATGCTGAACATTGTAATTCTTTGGATAGAACAAAGGAAGTGGATTCTCATCATTTATGATTCGCTTTGCAACTATACCAGCCTGAAGTCCTACTATGGCCCTATCTACAGGATGAAACTTATCCGTTCCATAATCATATTGATACATGGCTCCACCAAGATACACATTTTCTTGTTCTTGGGCTAATTTCAATTGAGCATAGGTTGGTCCAGAGGCCGCATTTATTGATTCGTACGAAGACATCTGGTATGTGATAAAGACAACATCCTTCTTCTGCCCTGTAATAGCCTTTATATCAGCATTCAAATCATCAAATAATTGCTTAAGTTTTGGATAATACTCTTCTTCTGTTTCGCTAGCATTTGCTTCCCCTTGAACAAAGAACACACAAGGAACTCCAAATGTCTTGCCAGAAGCGTGTGCATGTTCCATACCTTTCTTTACTCCAAGCAATAATCTTCTATAAAAAACACCTTGATCATCTGTTGGCCATTTATACTCTGGGAATCTTCCTGGTTTTGTAAGTCCTTCTATCGGTATTCCCGAATATCCTGGAGTTGACAACAAAAACTGATAGTCGAACTTAGAAAGATCAATATTGTTTTCTTTTTCCAATAAAGACATCCAAGCCAAAGCACAAGAAGCAATAGGAGGATATTTTTTAAGCTTCATATCCTTTATACTAACCAAGGTGGTTCCATAATAGTCAGTCACCTGTTTGGGATCATCAATATCCAATCCTGCAGCCCACTCACTAATTCCTCCTGGGAAAGACAAGGCATTACGGAAATCATTAACAGGAAGTGCCGCTCCACCTCCTACGGACAAACTCTGCCCATAATTAATAATCATATTTACATCCCATTCAAAATTACCAGAATAAGGAGAGTGGTAATATTGACTGGCAGATTGCGACTTTAGTTTCTCAATAGTCTCATCAACATATGATTCCGTAGCTACAACATTTGATGTCGTAGTTGGTATTGAGAGTGAGCCTTCATCAAAGCATTTAATATAATCACTAATTGACCATGATTTATTATATTCAAAAACGCAATATCTTGTAATGTTATATTCTATTTTTATATCCTTTCCATCCTGTTTGGGATAATTTTGAATGTAAACATACCGATCATTGCCACTTGGTGTACATAGCACATTCAATAATATCTCAAACTTTACTTCCTTTCCATCTTCAAAGTTCTGACCAATTATCTCTGAACTGGAATAAGTATATGAATGAAGGTCTGCCCTTAAAAGATTCTCTCCCTTTACGCTTCCCGTCAGCAATACGACATAACGCTTATCACCATTTGCATAAAGTGAAGGTGGTATGTCAAATCCCATATTACAATAAGTATATGGGCTATGAATAGTTGCCTTGAACAGGATATTATGCCCATTAACCTGATTTACCACATCTGACGCAGAAACAGTATAGAAACAGCGTTTTATTCCATTGGACTTATCAGATTGTGTTGCCCAATCAAAGAGATAGGTACGTTCAACAAAACCGATACTAGATTTCAGCTCATCAACCTCTCTTTGAACCTTATCAATCTTTGCATTAAGAGTCCCAATGGAATATCCTCCTGATATATTTGCAAAGTTCACACTATCTATACTTCCCGTTTCCTCCGTTTGTATTCCTCCATCCTTATAGAAGATGTTCATGTTTTGTCCCAATGTCACTATCGAGCATAAAAGGCAAAAGAATGGAAAAAGGATTCTATTACAGGACATTGTTTTCTGCAGAATTTGAGGAATTACAGTTATAAACATTTTCATGGTTATTCGACGTTTATGTTTTTGTTAACTTTTCAGCAAAGACATATATTACACGTGTCCCATTGCTTTTTATGAGTAAAAGAGTTCATAAGTTGTGGTTCGCTACACCTTCGCTATTAATCCACTATTAATCCGCTAAAACGCCCATACATATGCGTTTGAATGGGAAACACATAGGATTAATATCACTTTTCTTTCTTGCCATCAAGCCAGTTTTGATAAACGACCCACCACCCTTTGTGTTCAAAATGAGTTCGAAGGGCAAAATACTTGAAACCTCTATTTTTCTTTATTCGTATTAAAACAAAGTTTGTGCCCCATACAAAGATAGCTCCAGAAAGGATGACAAGATACAACTGTATATCTGCTGACAAATTCAGCCAATAAGCTATGTTACTGGTAAGGAATACAACAAGACTGATTAATATCTCACTAACGGCTGTAAAAGCATGACTGAAGCCACAATCAACGAAAGCATGATGAAGATGTGTTCTGTCTGGTGAGAACGGGCTTCTACCTTGTATCATTCTCATTACCATTACTCGGAGGGTGTCGAAAACTGGTACACTCAGAATACTGAGAGAATTGGCTATAGGACAAAGACCGCCAGGAAGTCCTCTTTCAATACCATAGAATGAAAGATAGCGTATCACAAACCACGTAAGGAGAATGCCCATCATCATAGTTCCAGCATCACCTATGAACATTCGAGATTTTGATCCAAAAACATTATGCACAAGGAATGGCATTAAGGAAAATGCCATCGTAAAGGCTACTATAGAGTTCGGAATGTCGTCAAGATGAAAATAGTTCGCACCAAAATACAGACTACAAGCTATACAAAGGCCAGAGGAAAGACCATTAATGCCATCTATCATATTGATGGAATTGATGATACCGACTCCTGCAAATACAGTTAGTGGTACTGCAATGCTCCATGGGATTTGGTATATTCCCCAAAGACCATTGAAGTTATCTATACACATTCCACTACCATAGATAAGCACAAGGACGGCGAATATCTCCATGACAATACGGAATACAGGCGATAGTCCTGTAAGATCATCAAGGGCTCCTATATACAGCATTACAGCCATCATCATCACTATCGGGAAAATAAGGGTAAGGTCGGTCATTGTAGAAGCCATTCCTAATCCACATATTACCCCCATGAAAACCGCAATTCCTCCAAGCATCGGAACAGGATGACGCTGGAGTTTCCTTTCACTTGGCTTATCTGTAAGATTACGTACTTTAGCAATCTTCAGAATCTTTGAATGCACCAATGATACGGAAATCAAGGCTACAAGTGACGATAATACTATAATTAATAAATCTTTCATTCAGGAAGAAGTGTTTTTCTCTTAGTCGATGGATTATTCTAAATGGTTAATTAGCATATATACCACTCTGCCACCCATCCAATGAACAGGCGACAGAGTGGGAATAATTAGTCACGCTTAAAAATATCACGAGTATATACCTTATCAAGCACATCATCAAGGATTGAGTCATAACGGTTAGCAATAATTGCCTTTGACTCTGCCTTGAACTTAGCCAAATCATTTACAACAACAGATCCGAAGAATGTGCTGCCATCCTCAAGTGTTGGCTCATAGATAATTACGTTTGCGCCTTTTGCCTTGATACGCTTCATGATGCCCTGAATTGCAGACTGACGGAAGTTGTCAGAATTAGACTTCATGGTAAGGCGATATACGCCGATGGTACATTCCTTCTCCTTGCTTGCATCCCACTGGCCGTTCTCACTATAATAACCAGCCTTCTTCAATACAGCATCTGCGATATAATCCTTACGGGTGCGATTTGACTCCACGATTGCTGTCATCATGTTCTGAGGCACATCCTGATAGTTGGCAAGAAGCTGCTTTGTGTCCTTTGGCAGACAGTAGCCACCATATCCGAAAGATGGGTTGTTATAGTGTGTACCGATACGTGGGTCAAGTCCAATGCCCTGGATAATAGCCTGAGAATCAAGTCCCTTAACCTCTGCATAGGTATCAAGTTCGTTAAAGTATGAAACTCGGAGAGCAAGGTATGTATTGGCAAAGAGCTTAACAGCCTCAGCCTCCTTCATACCCATAAGGATAGTATCAATATCTTCCTTGATAGCACCTTCCTGAAGAAGTGATGCAAAGGTCATGGCAAACTCTTCAGCCTCAGGATTACCTATTGCCTCAATAGCAGCATTCTCTTCTTCCCATTTCTTATCCTGATCTGCTGGCAATGGCTTTGGGAAGCCTACGATGATACGTGATGGATAGAGGTTATCATAGAGGGCCTTGCTCTCACGAAGGAACTCTGGAGAGAAGAGCAGATTGAAATGCTTGCCCTTGAGAGCTGGATCTGTGAGGAACTTGAGGGCATACTTAACATAGAGCGAACGTGTGTAACCTACAGGAATGGTTGACTTGATGACCATTACAGCATCAGGATTTACACTAAGAACGAGGTCTATTACATCCTCTATATGGTGTGTATCAAAGAAGTTCTTTACAGGGTCATAGTTTGTAGGTGCAGCGATAACAACAAAGTCGGCATCTGCATAGGCACTCTTACCGTCAAGAGTAGCGGTAAGGTTCAGTTCCTTCTCTGCGAAGTATTTCTCGATATACTCGTCCTGAATAGGCGAGATACGGTTATTGATTTTCTCTACCTTCTCTGGAATAACATCAACAGCCGTTACATGATGCTTCTGGGAAAGAAGTGTTGCGATACTAAGTCCTACATAGCCTGTTCCGGCTACCGCAATCTTTAAATCTTTGTAATCTCTCATTTTGATTTTTTGTTTTAGCTTACTTTCATTTGGTGTCATAACAGAAATAATGTTCTGACACGAAATGAATCTTTTATTAATTAGTTGTTATAAATATTTTCATTATTAACCAATACAATATCATTCACAACAATAAATTCATATTGCTGTGTCTCAATCGTTTATTTGTATCGGACTATGCTACTTGGGAATTTTCCGACTCAGCATAATTTCGTACAAAGGTAATGCTTTTTTATGAAATATTTGCATAAAATAATAGAAAAAGTCAGTTTCATTCCAAAATAACGTCCAAAAGAAAGTTTTTTTGCCGATAAATTAGGATTTTTCATTTATATTTAGTAACTTTGCATATCACTTATCGTAGTAACTTTCAAAAAAAATAATGTTTAGCAAAGAAACATACATACAACGTCGAGCAGTTCTGCGCGAACTTGTTGGCAACGGAATCATCGTACTTTTCGGCAACAACGAATCACCTTGCAACTATCCAGCTAACAGCTATTATCCATTTCGTCAGGATTCATCATTCCTCTATTATTTCGGTCAGAAAGAGATAGGACTGATTGGTGTCATTGATTGTGACAACGGTCAGGAATGGCTTCTTGGTGATGATGTGGATGTTGAGGATATCGTGTGGTATGGTTCTGTACCTACCATCTCCGACCTTGCCTCTGAGGTTGGCGTAAGCAATTCCGCTCCTTGGAAGAAGATTGAGGATATTATTGCCGAAGCAAAGCGCACTAATCGCAAGATTCATTTCCTGCCTCCTTATCGTCATGACAACCAGATTCAAATAATGAATCTGCTCGGCATTCATCCCTACAAGCAGAAAGAGGCAGCCTCACTTGAACTTATCAAGGCCGTAGTGAAGATGCGCTCTAAAAAGACTGCCGAGGAGATAGAGGAACTTGAGCGTGCAGCCGTAATAGGCTATGAGATGCACACCAAGGCTATGCGCATGATTCGTCCGGGAAGGACAGAGAAATTCATTGCCGGCCAGATTGACGGCGTGGCTCATTCTCTTGGTTCACACGTCAGTTTTTCTACCATTTTCTCTCAGCATGGAGAGATAATGCATGGCGGTCCTTCTATGAACCCACTCGAGGACGGACGTCTGGTACTCTGCGACTGTGGTGGTGAGACTATGGATCATTATTGTTCGGACAATACGCGTACTATGCCAGTAAATGGCAAATATACCCAGCGTCAGAAAGAGATATACGACATCGTAGATGAGTGTCACGACTTGGCCTTGAGCGTTGCAAAGCCAGGAGTTAAGTATTTTGACGTGCATCTAGCTGTCTGCCGACTGATGACCGAGCGACTTAAGGAAGTAGGTCTAATGAAAGGTGATGTAGATGAGGCCGTTGCTGCTGGTGCTCACGCTATGTTCCTGCCTCACGGTCTTGGTCACATGATGGGTATGGATGTACACGACATGGAAGGTCTCGGACAGATTTATGTAGGCTTTGACGAAGAGACATGCCCAAATCTCGAACAATTTGGCACTAACTGTCTCCGCATGGGCAGACGATTGGAAGAAGGCTTCGTTGTAACGGACGAGCCGGGTATCTACTTCATCCCAGCCCTTATCGACGACTGGCGTTCAAAAGGCCATTGTAAGGATTTCATCAACTTCGAACTGCTTGAGACATACAAGGACTTTGGCGGCATCCGCATCGAGGATGACCTTCTCATAACCAAGGACGGTTGTCGTTTCCTCGGGGAAAAGCGTATTCCATACCACACAAAAGATGTGGAGGAATATATGGAAAGAAACAAGGAATAGAAAGTAAATCTTTCTCCGAAAGTTTCTTCTTGGAAAGTAAATTAAAAACAAATTAAATCAGTAAATTACAAAACAATAAATTAAAACATTTAATTTCTATGACAAAGGATGAATACATAGAAATGTATAATGTGGTAGGAGCCGCAATGAAAGTACACGAGGTATTAGGTCGTGGACTTGAGGAGGCAATCTACCAAGAATCCTTAGAAATAGAAATGAGAAATCGCGATATGATTCCTGAGCGAGAGAAATCTATTGATTGCTTCTACAGAGGAATAAAGCTTAAGAAGCATTATGTAGCTGATTTCTATTACAATGGTATAATCATCGAACTAAAAGCTGTCAATAAAATTCTTCCAGAACATAGGGCGCAACTGTTCAACTACATGAGACTAACTCATACAAATAGAGGATTGCTTATAAATTTCTTCGGAAAGCATCTTTATGCTGAGCGCTATTGGTATTTGGAAAATATAGATGATTTCATTCTTCTTACAGAAGATAATTTCAAGGATTATATCGAAGATTAAAAATAAAATTTACTGATTATAATTTACTGATTTAATTTACTCCCAATTTACTTTCCCCAAAGAGGAACGCAAGTTCCATTTCGCAAGTAAACATAATTTAATTTCAAAAAAAGATATGAAGAAAATTTTATTTCTCGCCGCTATGGCAACTCTTTCTCTTGCTGCTAACGCAGAAGAGGCAAAGAAGGATTCTGTGAATCCTAACAAACCAGTATTTACAACAATCATAGAGAATCCTATCACGAGCATCAAGAATCAGGCACGCTCTGGCACCTGCTGGAACTACTCTACCCTCTCCTACTTCGAGGCAGAGATCCTGAAGAAGACAAAGAAGACATACGACCTCTGCGAGATGTTCGTATGCAACAAGAACTATATGGATCGTGCCGTTCTCAAGGTACGTATGCATGGTGATGCTCAGTTCTCTCAGGGCGGCTCTGCATACGATGTGCTCTATGTTCTCCAGAACTATGGTATCTGTCCGGAAGAGGCTATGCCAGCCCCAGGCACTCTCTATGGCGACACATTGAACAACTTCAACCAGCTCTTTGCCGTTATGGAGCCATACGTTAATGCCGTTGCAACAAAAGATGTGAAGAAACTCAATCCTGCATGGAAGAACGGTCTTCAGGGTATTCTCGACGCTTACCTCGGCAAGTGCCCTGAGAACTTCAAGTACGAGGGCAAACAATACACTCCAAAGACCTTTGCTGCAAGTCTCGGACTCGACTGGAACGACTATGTATCAATAACATCATACACACACCATCCATTCTACACAGCATTCCCTGTAGAGGTACAGGACAACTGGCGCCAGCCTGCTTCTTGGAATCTCCCTATGGATGAGATGGCTGAGGTTATCGACAATGCCGTTCGTCAGGGATATACCGTAGCATGGGGCGGTGATGTTTCAGAGGATGGCTTCACACGCGACGGTCTTGCTCTTCTCATCGACACAAAGTCAACCGACCTTGCCGGTTCTGATATGGCTAAGTGGCTCAAGCTCTCTGCAACTGAGAAGAAGAACAAGCTCAAGGAACTTGGTGTGAACGTGAAGGAAGAGACTCCTACACAGGAGAAGCGTCAGGAAGAGTACGACAACTGGACTCTTACCGACGACCACGGAATGCTTATCTATGGTATTGCAAAGGACCAGAATGGCCGTGAGTACTATATGGTAAAGAACTCATGGGGCGAGACAGGCGACTACAAGGGCATCTGGTATATGTCAAAGAACTTCATCGTTGCAAAGACAATGGACTTCATGGTTAACAAAAACGCCATCCCTGCCAAGATCCGTAAGAAGCTCGGTATTTAAGATAAAACAACAGCCCCTCACCCGTCCTACGGACACCCTCTCCCCAAGGGGCGAGGGGATAGTTACTACCTAGCGCTTATGAGGTGTTATTACTAACTTTTCCCTCGCCCCTTGGGGAGAG
>CADCIQ010000002.1:0-107488 GCA_902801425.1 uncultured Bacteroidales bacterium
TGCGCTTCAGTTTCTTGTTTGTTCAATAAATGGAGCGGAAAACGGGACTCGGACCCGCGACCCCAACCTTGGCAAGGTTGTGCTCTACCAACTGAGCTATTTCCGCATTTTTTCTTTTATCTTTAGTTCTTGTTAGAAGTTCTTTAGATAAGCATTTCTCTAAATGCGATGCAAAGGTACGACTATTTTCCGAAACTGCAAAACTTTTTCCGTTTTTTTTTCATCAAACCCTTCATTTTTCCGTATCAGTTGACCTAAGTCAATCAAAACTATAGTTATTTAACAAAAACTATGCCATTTTTGATAATTTGTCACATAATGGCCTATATTGACATTTTCAGGGTATTTCGCACCTTTTCGCCAAATATAATAGAAATAATCGCTACAATATCCATATTTCACCTAATCCCGATGAATTTGCGGAACCTAAAAAATTTGTTTTTCCTGATTTTTCCAAGGATTTTATTACGATTCAGCCTTCCTTTATGGACCATCAAGCCCATCTTTCCGAAGGAACTTATAGCAGGGATCTCTCAAATTCCCTTCTTCCCGATATTCCAACTACTGAATTTCTATTGTTTTCTCCCAGAAATTTTAAAATCCGAAATAAAAATACTGACAAAATCCATATTTTAAAACAACATGAGTTCGATGAATTTCTGTATGACACAAACAGCAAGCCGTTTTTAACTGACAATAATTTTCGCAAGGCTCAACAAGCTAAAGCAAGTTCCCAATCTTACCAATCTTTTACCAATAAAACAAAAACATATATTGCTGTCCGATAAACATCTATATCTTGCATAAGACTAAAAGATTTATGTTGTACAAGCTTCATTTATATATTATCAAGTATTACTGTCCGCTAAACAACTATATCTTGCATAATATCAAAAGATTTATGCTGGACAAGCCCTGTTTTTATCAAGAATTTGAGAATGAGAGAAGGCTGTTGCTACTTGCGTAGCATTAGAAAAAGCGTGATTGTCTGGAGCGTAAGCGACATTTCTCTAATTCTCATTAATTCAAAAAAAAAAGAAATTCTCAAAATCTCTAATTCTTGACAATATTTTTAGCGGACAGTAATAATTATCAAGTTACTATGTTTGCCAACACCTGATTCGTTTTGCGACTGCAAACATAGTAACTCGATAATATTTTTTACCGGACAGTAATATTTGATTATCCAACATCCCCATCCACGCCAACAATCGTCTCAACAAAAAAAGCCCACCGCTTTCGCGATGGGCTTCTTTATATATATAATAAGGTGTAATATTAACCCTGAATAGCAGCTACGCCTGGGAGAACCTTACCCTCGATAGCCTCAAGAAGAGCACCACCACCAGTAGAGATGTAAGATACCTTATCTGTAAGACCGAACTTTGTGCAGCAAGCAACAGAGTCACCACCACCGATGAGAGAGAATGCGCCCTCAGCAGTTGCAGCAGCAATAGCATCACCGATAGCCTTTGAACCAGCTGTGAAGTCGTCGCTCTCGAATACACCAGCAGGACCGTTCCAAAGAATTGTCTTACAACCCTTGATAGCCTCTGCGAAGTTCTTCTGAGCCTCTGGACCTGCATCAAGACCTTCCCAACCAGCAGGAATCTGGTTTGAAGGATAGTTCTCGATCTTAGCACCTTCCTTAACGCTCATTGAACCGAAGTCGAAACCGTTGGTACAAGTTGCGTCTGGAGCCATAACGAGCTCTACGCCGTTCTCCTTAGCGAGCTTCTCAACGTTGAGAGCAACGTCAAGCTTATCAAGCTCTACGATAGAATCACCAATCTCACCATTGTGAGCCTTAGCGAATGTGTATGTCATACCACCACAGAGGATGAGCTTATCAACCTTACCGAGGAGGTTCTCGATGATACCGATCTTAGAAGATACCTTAGAACCACCCATGATAGCGATGAATGGACGCTTGATGTTGTTGAGCACGTTGTCAACAGCAGTAACCTCCTTCTCCATGAGGAGACCGAGCATCTTGTTGTCAGCATCGAAGAAGTCAGCGATAACAGCAGTAGAAGCATGCTTACGGTGAGCAGTACCGAATGCATCCATTACATAGCAGTCAGCGTAAGAAGCGAGAGTCTTAGCAAACTCCTTCTGCTTAGCCTTCATCTCTTCCTTAGCAGCCTTGTATGCAGGATCCTCCTTGTCGATACCAACAGGCTTACCCTCTTCCTCTGGATAGTAGCGAAGGTTCTCAAGGAGAAGCACCTCACCAGCCTTCAGAGCAGCAGCAGCCTCCTGAGCCTTTGCGCAATCTGGAGCGAACTTAACCTCTGCAACACCGAGAGCAGCAGCAACTGCATCCTTGATCTGAGCGAGAGAAAGCTCTGGCTTTACCTTACCCTTTGGCTTGCCCATGTGAGACATGATGATGAGAGCACCACCCTTCTCAAGGATAAGCTTAAGTGTTGGAAGAGCACCACGGATACGAGTATCGTCTGTGATCTTACCATCCTTCAAAGGTACATTGAAATCTACACGCACGATTGCCTTCTTACCGGCAAAGTTGTAATCGTTAATCTTCATAATTTCTTTTTGATATTATATAATAAAATGTGATTAGTATTAACTATATCAAAGACAAAAGTACAAAAAATTACTGATAAACGAGAACAGAATGCAATCTTTTTTATTCACAAAGCGACAAAAACGATTTTTTGACAACTCTATTTAGCATTTTCTGATGCCTTCTGCATTTCTTTACTGCTATATTCGAGCAATTCCGACAACGACATATCCCTGTGCTGCTCCATGAAAGCATCAGCCTTGCACGTTTCCGAACGCCCGAAAAAATCATCTCCGAGCAGTTTGTTCACCACATAGCATATACATTGGAAATGGAAATCCCTCACATTTTGCGAAGTAGGCCGAAAATCATCAAAAGGAAACTGACTAAGCAAATATATGCTCATGCACTCTGGTATCATATATTCCCTCGACATCTGCTTTCTCTGCTGTGCATCGAAGAAACGCTTATACACAGCATAGTCAGGACCAAGATACTTCTCAAGTGAGATTCCGACACAGCGGCCACACACCACTATACTCTGCTCAAAATCGCCTATCTGGGTATATACATCAGGCAATTCTATATCAGGAAGGAGCCTTCGCATACGGTTAAGGCAAGTGCGCAACTGCTCATTCTCCTTATCCATATTCATAAAAGTGCTATCCACATCCTCAATAGCAGCCGAAAGTGTCGGATCTTCATAATATTTCTTGAATCTCTCATTAATTCCCGACTCTCCCAAGGCCCCGATTTTCAGAAGACTCTCCACAAGCGCACTCGTCTCTACAATATATGTGGTACGCATCTTCTGCAAGGCAGAATAGTCTCCCGTGGTAAGATACCGCATTTCAAGCAAGTCATACCTGCGGATAGGCATAGACGAATCGCCCAGACTGCTAATCGGAGTTCCGTCCCCGAAAGAGCAGCCAGCCAGAGCAACCGACATAAAGAGAGTTACTACTGCTGAAAATAGGTATGTTTTCACGATTCGCACAGATTTTTCACTTAAATTCTTAAAAACTGTTGCAAAGATAGCAAAAAATCCCCATTCTCGCAAATTTTAAGTAAAAATTATTTAATTTTCCTCCTAAAATCTTAATAAAGGTATATTTTGTCACCCACCTTCGTCGAATAATCCAAAGGAAGAAGATTCCAAATATACAGACGCGAAAGGCGCACGCCATAATGCTGGGCTATCGTATATAGGCTCTCGCCGTTCTTCACCACATGATAGCGGCCCCTATATTCCTTCACAGCGTGCTTCTGCTTTTTCTTCAGATAAACCACATCACCATCGGAAAGCATTTCCACCATATCACGCTCATTATATCTCGCAAGCTTGATCGGACTGATTCCCAGCTCCTTACTCAGACTCACGAAGGTATCTCCACGACGCGCTATGATATAATAGTTTTCGTTATACGAATACAGGCGATGAGGTTCCTGCCCCTTCAACTCCACCTTTGCACTTGTCACAGAATGATTCAGCACAAACGTATTGACGGTCTTCTGAGTATCATACTGATAAAGCTGATATGCCTCAATGAGACTAATGAGCTTCTGGGCATACGTAGGACTCGTAGCATATCCACAAGCCTTCAGTCCATTTGCCCACCCCCTGTAATCAGTCACTTTCAGACGAAAAAGGTTCTGATAGCGAGGGCGTTGCAGAAACTTACTATGATCCTCATAACTCGCACGAGGATTGTTATACACACGGAAACATTCATTAGGAGCATCATCATCGCGAAGCATCGTAGGACCAGTCCAGTCATGACACTTTATGCCGAAGTGATTATTACCCATAGTAGCCAGCGTACTCCTACCAGCCGAACTCTCAAGAAGTCCCTGTGCAAGCGTAATACTTGCAGGAATGGAATACTTCCTCATCTGCTCAATGGCAAGTTCCTTGTAAATCTCGATATACTGCTGATAAACGGCATTAGTCTTGACCTGACCAGACAAAACACCCGGACAGCCCATAGCTGAAACAAGCAGAATAATATGTAGGTACCTATTGATGTTCACAATGTAAAACAATTAAGCGGCACTCAAGATCAACATTGAGTACCGCATCAACAAACTTGGTAGTGGATAGGGGATTCGAACCCCTATGGCAAGATTGAGAATCTTGAATCCTAACCCTTAGATGAATCCACCAGGTTAATTTGTACTAACTCTTTGCTTATCTTGGTAGTGGATAGGGGATTCGAACCCCTATGGCAAGATTGAGAATCTTGAATCCTAACCCTTAGATGAATCCACCATCTTCCGAGATAGTACAAACACATTGTGACATTGAGGCGGAAGGTGGGGGATTCGAACCCCCGGTACGGTAACCCGTACGTCAGTTTAGCAAACTGGTGGTTTCAGCCACTCACCCAACCTTCCAAAAGCCTTTGAAAAGTCCTAAGCCGAACCTCTGTTGTCAAATGCGATGCAAAGGTACAACTTTTTTCTGAAACCACCAAATTTTTTCATAAACTTTTTTCATATTTCTCGCAAATTCGTCTCTTTTTGCAAAAAACATCACACTTTTTCATGATATTCCACCACGCCCCTACTCCAACAATCAACATGGGTTTCCTCACGTCACCTATGCCACATCTACGGCATTCCTAAATAACCTCAGTTCGACGAATTCATGGCAAACGCATCTCCGATGCTGAACTGACAATAATTACCAATCTTACCAATCTTTTTCCAATAAAAAATGTAAAAACAGCTTGCTGTTTGCCATATAGGAATTCATCGAACTCACGTTAAATACAACATCCGCCCCCCAGACAGCTGTCCATCCTTTTACCTTATTACAATAGAATTGGCAAACGCCCAACATTTAAGAAGAGGTTGCAAATGGCAACTATCTCCATCGTGCCTTCGCTTTAGCTCCTATGTAAATACCATGATAATACCATTATAATACCATTATAATACCATTATAATACCATAATAATACCATTATATTACCATAAACTATGGTATTATTATGGTATCACAAAGGTTATATAATTGTATTATAATCGGCTTTTGTTAGGAGGAACAAGGGAGAATCAAATCACTAACACTTTAAACACAGTTGTAATCCTTGTTATAATGAAAAAGGTAAATGTAGTAATTTTGCAGTACACAAGAAAAGGATACGGGCATCCTCTGCTATGCCTTCGCTATGCCTCCGTTGTGGCTCTGCTCTCATAGCAGAGGAAGAACAGAAAAACAATATGAGGACGGCGACGGCACTTGCTTGTATCAACATTTTCTACTTTCGCAAAAAATCAAGTTGTAGGGAGCAGATACAATAAAAAGACTCGCCACTCCGCAAAGGAAGCAACGAGCCTGAATATATGAGACATAAAAACTAAATTCCGTAGATTTAGTCAAGCCACTTTACATAACAGAAGTCCTGACGATGTGGCAGCTTGTTGTTCTTTGGGAACATACGTACTGCTGTCTTGAAGCTTCCTGCATGGTTGATCTCGAAACTGCACTCGAATGTGTAGAGGTTGCCCTCAACCTTCTGAAGCTCGAATGGAACAACGCGCATAACGCGACGATCGGATGTGTCCTGATCGTTCTTCAATGTAACGAGCTCAAGACCGATGGCATCCGTGAGTCCCTGCTCATCAATAACATACTGAATCTTGTAGGTCTTACCAGTCTCAGCACCATTGGTGATCACAGATGTATCAGATGCTACAACCTTGATGCTATCCCAACGCTCTGCTACAGTCTCCTTCCACAAAGCAATCTCCTTAGCCTCCTGATAGCCGTTGGCATTGATCATTGCTGAACGCTCTGCAAGCTTGATGTAGAACTTAGAATAGTAGTCATCGAGCTGACGCTTCATTGTGTAGTGTGGAGCGATTGTAGCGATAGAGTTCTTGATGACCTTGATCCATTCCTCAGAGAAGCCCTGCTCGTTTTTGTTGTAGTACATTGGGGTGATCTCGTTCTCAAGCATACCGTAGATAGTAGCTGCATCAAGCTGATCCTGATAGCCCATGTTCTCGTATGTGCGCTCCTGCTTGAGTGCCCAACCTGCACCTGGACGATAGCCCTCAACCCACCATCCGTCAAGGACAGAGAGGTTTACGACACCATTCATCTCAGCCTTCTCACCTGATGTGCCAGAAGCCTCAAGTGGACGTGTTGGAGTATTCATCCAGATATCAACACCAGAAACGAGACGACGAGCGAGCTGGAAGTCATAGTCCTCAAGGAAGATAATCTTACCAAGGAACTCTGGACGCTGGCTAATCTCATAGATGCGCTTGATCAAGCCCTGACCTGCACCATCAGCTGGGTGTGCCTTACCTGAGAAGAAGAAGAGCACAGGACGCTCTGGATTGTTCACGATCTTAGCAAGACGCTCAAGGTCGGTGAAGAGAAGGTGAGCACGCTTGTAAGTAGCGAAACGACGACAGAAGCCAATCATGAGGGCATTAGGAGTGATGCGGTCGAGAAGTGACAGTACACGTGTTGGGTCACCCTGGTTCTTGAGCCAGTTCTCTGCGAACTTCTCACGGATATATTTAACGAGCTTTTCCTTCAGAGCCATACGTGTCTCCCAGATCTCAGCGTCAGGACAATCGTAGATGCCGTGCCAGAGAGATTCATTGGACTGGTCGTTGTAGAAGCCCTTCTTGAGGTACTTGTCGTAGATCTTACGCCACTCGGTAGCGCACCATGATGGGAAGTGAACACCGTTGGTTACATAGCCCACGTGGTTCTCCTCTGGGAAGTAGCCGTTCCAGATAGGAGCGAACATTTTTTGTGATACCCATCCGTGGAGCATAGACACGCCGTTGACCTCCTGACAGGTGTTACAAGCGAATGTTGACATACAGAAACGCTCGTTATCGTCGTCTGGGTTGATGCGGCCCATACCGATGAACTCGTTCCAAGAGATACCGAGCATCTGAGGATAGCCACCCATGTACTTGCCGAAGAGATCCTTGTCGAAGTAGTCGTGACCTGCTGGTACAGGAGTATGTACGGTGTAGAGAGAAGAAGCACGAACAACCTCGAGAGCCTGCTGGAAGTTGAGACCTTCCTTGATGTAGTCAACAAGACGCTGGAGGTTGCAGAGAGCTGCGTGTCCCTCGTTGCAATGATAAACCTGCTTTGTGATGCCGAGCTTCTTCAGAGTGAGGATACCACCGATACCGAGAAGAATCTCCTGCTTGAGACGGTTCTCCCAGTCACCACCATAAAGGGCGTGAGTGATAGGACGATCGTACTCTGAGTTCATATCGTTATCAGTATCAAGAAGATAGAGCTTAACACGACCTACGTTAGCCTGCCATACGAGGGCATGAACCATATAGTTCATGTAAGGAACATCAACAACCACCTGATTGCCGTTCTCATCGAGAGTACGTGTGATAGGCAGAGATGTGAAGTTCTGAGCATCATAGTTTGCAATCTGCTGACCATCCATAGAGAGGGTCTGCTTGAAGTATCCGAAACGGTAAAGGAAACCTATACCGCACATATCTACGTTAGAGTCAGAAGCCTCCTTGATGTAGTCGCCGGCAAGCATACCGAGACCACCAGAATAGATCTTCAGGGAATTGTGGATACCGAACTCCATAGAGAAGTATGCCACAGAAGGACGCTCTGAGTTTGGCTTCACCTCCATGTAAGAGCGGAAGTGATTATACACCTCCTTCACGTTCTTCATGATAGCCTTGTCCTTTACGATTTCCTCCTTACGCTCGTAAGAGAGACGATCGAGAAGCATTACTGGGTTATGTGCAACTTGCTCGTAGAGATCTTCATCGAGGCTACGCCACATCTCACGTGCGTCATAGTTCCATACCCACCACATGTTGTGAGCAAGCTCATCGAGACACTGCAACTCCTCTGGGAGGGTTGATTTCACATTAAACTCTTTCCATACAGGAGAGTTTGCATAATCTGCTTTGATTTTCATAATGGTATATATTAATTACGAATTACTAATTACAAATTACTAATCACTATGCCCATCGCCTTCCGGCTCCCTTCCCCATCACGGGGGAAGAGGCGGGGTTAGGGGTCTTATTCTTTACCTTTCAGCGCAAAATCATACGCTTGCCAATAGTACTTGATGAATTCACTCCAGAGTGCCTTCTTCGAAAGCTTGTCGGCATTAGTGCGAGCCTTCTTCACCTGAGCCTCAGTCATATTACTGAACTTCGAAACAGTATCCTTGATGACATCAGCCACCTCAGAGTAGTTATAGTCGGTACGGTGGATTGTCTTCACACCATCCTCAATCTCGCTATATGCGCCCTTCACAGAGTTAGCCCAGAGTCCGAAGCCTGCGAGGTCGGTTGTGATACAAGGCACCTTGAATGCAATAGACTCAAGAGGCGTGTAGCCCCAAGGCTCATAGTATGATGGATAGATACTGAGGTCTATGCCGATGATAAGGTCATAGTACGGCATATTTATGAGACCGTCATTGCCAGTAAGATAGCAAGGCAGGAAAATGAGCTTTACCTTGTCCTCCTTACGGTTCCACATGTCATTATACTTCATCATACCAAGCACGCTATCGTGATCCATATTGTGAAGCCAATGCGAAATAACGGGAAGATCAAGTGGAGTGTCGAATGTCTTGCCACTCTCATAACGCTCTTTCAGATCAGGACGAGCATCACCTACCCAAGCAGGGACTTCAACGAATGCGACTACATTCTTGCTAAGACGCTCATCACGATTAAGACGGTTCATAGCCTCTACAAAAACATCGATACCCTTGTTTCGGAACTCGTATCTGCCACTTGTACCAATGATTAAAGTATCGTCACCGAACTCACAACCAGTCAAACAGTTAGCTACACGAAGCAAAGTTTCTCTTGCAACCTTTCGCTTCTTAGTAAAAGCAGCCCCCTTTGGCACGAAGTCATTCTCAAAGCCATTAGGGAGAACTACATCTACAGGTTTGCCGATGAGTTCCTTACACTCCTGTGCCGTAATCTCGCTTACGGTAGTGAAACAATCCACATTCAGGGCTGTCTGCTTCTCAATAGAGTGCTTCGACTGCATATTGAGTTCCTCCGCCATCTGATCTCCGTTATAAGCCCAGAGATAGTCGTATAGAGGCTTGTTGTTGCCTGCAATGGAACGACCAATTGAAGTGGCGTGGGTAGTGAATACCGTACCAATCTTAGGACAATGTTTCTTTATATAGAGGAGCCCAAGACCAGTCATCCACTCATTACCGTGGTATATAACCTTCTTGTCATCAAGCTTAAAGAACTTGTAATAGCTCTCAACAACCTTTGCTGCTGCATACGAGAACATACTTGCCTCGTCGTAGTCACCATATCCATGAAGAGAATCTACCTGGAAATCTTCCCAGCAAAGACCATAGATACGATCCTTGTCTGCAAAAAAAGGCTTAAAGTCAACGAGTACGGAGATTGGTTTTCCAGGGATTTCCCAGCGACCTACTTTAATATTAAGACCTCCCTCCTCAGCAAACTTGCGCCAATCGGCAAGTAATTCTCTATCCTCCACAAAATATGGACTGCTCTTCTCACTCCAACAGTCAGGGCCAATAAAGATGAGCCTGTCAGGCATAGCATCCTGCAAGGTTTTTGCCCTGGTAGAAAGTACTGCGTAGATTCCTCCAACTTTATTGCAGACTTCCCAGCTACTTTCAAATATATAATCTGGTGTAATCATTGTATTCAATAATTAAAAATTAACATAAAAGAGCACACTCTATACTTACAACTCTCTAATAGTTAGAGATATTATATCTTTAACTAACTTAATCTAATGCAAAGATAATGCAAAAAAATCGAAAAAAAATCATTATCTTTAATTTTTTAATCAAAAAATGCTGAATTATTGATTTATATTGTGTATCTTTGCAAGCAAATCATACAAAATAATACAAAAGAAACAATGAAAAGTACAATTCTTTCCATATTATTCTCTTTTATATGCCTTCTGGCTTATTCCCAGAGTGAAGATTCTTTCAAGGGCTATATATACAACAAGGAGTACAAAGTATCAATGCGTATCAATCTATATGATAACGACATAAAGATTCCGGGACAGGAGATTTTCGGTGAAATCGGCGGTTTTCTGCGTAGCGACGACGATTCCCGTTGCTGGATTATCACATCCTCGGAGGTGAACGAGAAGAAGCATACTGCCAAGCTCGAAATCATCAACGACTATGGCTCTGAGGATCTCACCGCTACCCTATCCTACAACCCCAAGGACAGCATCTATACCCTCAAGCAGAATGGTGGTTCTACCATAAAGATTGCCAGAAACAGAAAGTGGGTAAAGCTGCCTTCTACCATGCAGTTCAAGAGGAAATAAAACAAAGAACAGATCAAATCTTGAATTGTTTTTTTACAAATTTACAATCTACATTTATTTAACCAACTAAAACTTAATAACACTATGGAAATTAAAGCAATCCGTATGTTCGACGGCGGTTTCATGAACCAGCAGTTTGCCTTCGGCGGTGAGGGCAAAGACAACACAGACGAACAGATTATCTATCGCAGCAGTCTCCAGAACTTCCTCATTGACATGGGCGATGAAGTGATTCTCGTAGATACTGGTTTTCAGGACGACATGAAGGCTCCCGAGAAGAAACTTGGTGCTCCGCTATATATGGGTGAGAAGCTCAAGGACTATATGGAGGCTTTCACGGAACTCGGCTACAAGCCAGAACAGGTTACTAAGATTCTCATCACCCACAAGCATCCTGACCACACGGCTGCTATCCAGTATTTCCCTAATGCCAAGGTGTATATCGCACCAGAGGATGCTGATGCCATGAAACTTCCAGAAGGAGGCAATATCGTGCGTGCCCAGTACGGAGAAGCATACAAGAACTTCCCTAACGCTCAGCAAGTGGCTAACGGGGTTTGGTTCATAGAGGCAAAAGGCCACACTAAGGGCAATAGCATCATTATTGCAGAGAAAGATGGACTATACTATATGTTCCATGGTGATGTAACCTACTGCGATGCTGCATTGAAGGCTGATAAGCTCAGCATTGTCTATGAGGATATTGATGCAGCAAGGGTTACTCTCAACAGAGTGCGTGAGTTCATAAAGGACAATCCAACCGTTTACCTCTCAACACATTGTCCAGAGGGATATGAGAATCTGGAGATGAAACGTGTAATGAAACTGTAGGAATTTCCTTCCACTATACAATTCAAGAGGAAGCAAAGACATAGCCTTTACTTCCTCTTATGTAGCTCTTATGCTACTCTTATGTTACTCTTATTGGAAATGGGATTTACAACGGATTTATAACGGACTTGAAACGGAGGTGAAAGGGATTCACTTTTCCGATAAAATTCACTCGTTAATCTTGATGAGTTTATCGAAATATTGATACATCCACTCCTCTATGTCGTCTTTTCGCATACTACCATCACAAAAAAATGCAGAATAACCGTCGCGTATAAGATCAGCATCATCCTTTATATAGTAGAAATTCATAAAAGCATCATGATAACCAGTATCAATTGCTGCTGAAGTAAGTATCTCAAATCCTTTTTCTGAAGACATTTCGCCTTTGACAACCTGATGGGCAATACTTAAAGCATACTGATAATATGCATCATCATTTGAAAGGTCAATTCCTAACTCTTGGAAAATATTACAAACAAGTGAATTGAACTCCAAGAAATTCATATTCAAATCCTCACCTGCAAGTTGAATTATACCAGGCGTTTCCGTTCCTTTCTCCAACATTTCCAACGCCCACCACTTCCAGTCTTTTGACATTCCCATCCCTATCTTATAGTCAAATAGGACTTTACTCGTAAGAGGCACCTTTTGTATGATGGCCTTTAACCTTTCATTTGATTTCGGATATAAAGCCACCCTATCATCTGGTACCATTGTCTTTGGTGTAGATTCTGCCATTTTTGAATAGATTTGTAATGTTCTGCATAATTCAATAACCATATATCCTTTGATACTCACGTTTTGCTATATCATTACCACAATGAGCAGACATTAGCAAATATTCTTTAGAAGCTTGCTTGTTTCCTATTTTTTCTTCAAAAATTGCAAAATCCAACAAATGTGCCGAAAAAACTCCAAGTACACTTTTTTTATAAGAATCAGCAACTTTGAACTCACCTGCAAGAAGTCTGGATCGAGTTATATTATAATACTCAAGAAATTTTGCAATTCCTTTTTCATATAAATTTGAAGTTGTTGAATACTTCGATAGTTTACCATAGCAATATGCCATATTGCAAGTCATATCTGCAACACTACCTATATTATCGTCTTTTGTGTAATATAAAATTGCAGACTCATACGATTTTACTGCCTCCAAATATTTTTCAATATTACGATATGCATATCCTTGCATTGAATACACCAAACCACCCTCTTTATTTGTTAATGATTCTTTATGTATTCTCAAACATTCATCACACATTGTCAATAATGGCTGCCATTCTTCAAGGGTCATTAGAATAGTTCCTTTTCTTGCATACATACTTACAGAAGGATCTTTATCGGTTAACTTCTTCCAATAAACCTGAATTGAATCTAAAACAGTAAGAGCCTGTAAATATCTGCCTTCTTCTATTACAGAATCAACACGGTGTAGCAAAATCATTTCGGCCACAGCAAACGCAAAGTCTTTACCCTCTGGACTCACTTCCAAAGAATCTATTACATGATTCAATTGATTTCTAGCATCATCAACTGTTGCTTGAGCAAAAGATGTCATTGTAGAGGACAAAAATAACATTACCAATAGTATATTCTTCATATTTTTATCAGTCTATATTTTAAATTCTATTCAATAAAAATTACTCAAAATTCAGTTTTTCGAGAGCAGACCTAAGACGCTCAATTTCACTTTTGCGAATGGCAAGGGTTATGGAGCAGGTATTATCAAATTCCTGTGAAACAATACGAGGCTGGAGGTCTTTCACCACACGCATCACGCTATTCATCATAGGATAAGAGAATGTATAAGTAAGCTTTTCCTCAACAAGTTGCTCTACAATCTCGGAATGTACAATAGCATCCTGAGCTGCCTCACGATATGCAACAATCAAGCCGCCAGTACCGAGATTAACACCTCCGTAATAGCGAATAACGAAGATTACAATATCACTAACATCATTACTCAGCATAACGCCGAGAATTGGCTTTCCTGCTGTGCTCGAAGGCTCTCCGTCATCATTAGCCCTGAACTCAGCACCATCAGCACCAAGACGATAGGCATAGCAAACGTGTCGCGCATCATAGTATTTCTTCTTATACATCTGATGCAACGCCTTAACCTCATCTGCGGTACGCACATGATGAGCATAGGCGAAGAATTTGCTACGCTTCTCGGTGTAGTATCCCTCGCCTATGTTATCTGTTATAGTCCTGAAAACATCAGAACCCTCTAAATCCCCCTTAAAGGGGGACTTTTCTTCATTCATATTCAATTGTTATTGCCGTCCAAGTCTCCCTTTAAGGGAGATTTAGAGGGTCTTTTAGTCCAAAGAGTGAATAATCAGACCAGAACGGAGTTTTGGCTCGAACCATGTAGCCTTTGGAGGCATGATATTGCCAGAATCGGCGATATCCATGATCTGCTTCATACTTACAGGATAGAGAGCAAGAGCAGCACGCATCTCACCGCTATCAACACGACGCTTCAACTCACCAAGACCGCGAAGACCACCTACGAAGTCGATACGCTGGCTTGAACGGAGGTCGCCAAGCTCAAGGATATCCTGAAGGATAAGGCGGCTTGAGATATCAACATCGAGAACACCAATTGGATCAGAATCATCGAATGTGCCAGGCTTTGCATCAAGTGAATACCACTCGCCATCAAGATAGAGAGAGAACTGATGAGCGTGCTGTGGACGATATTCCTCCTTACCCTTCTTCTCTACTACGAAGTTCTTTGCAAGCTTTTCAAGGAACTGCTCTGAAGTATTGCCGTTAAGATCCTTAACAACACGGTTATAGTCAAGGACTGTAAGCTGACTTGCCTGGAAAGCAACAGCCATGAAGTAGTTGTACTCCTCATCACCCTTATGATTTGGATTCTGCTTTGCCTTCTCTGTACCAACAAGAGCAGCAGCAGCAGAACGATGGTGACCGTCAGCAATATAGAGAGCCGGCATCTTAGCGAACTCCTCTGTGATTGTCTTTATGTCGTTGTCGTCGCTTACAACCCAGAGCTTATGACCGAATCCATCGATAGGAGCGATGAAATCGTACTCAGGCTCAGTAGCAGCATACTTCATGATAAGGTCGTTGAGAACCTTGTTATCTGGATAAGCAAAGAATACAGGCTCGATGTTTGCATTGTTCACACGAACATGCTTCATACGATCCTCTTCCTTGTCGCGACGTGTAAGCTCATGCTTCTTGATAACACCCTTCTCGTAGTCGCCAGAATAAGCACCTACTACAAGACCGTACTGAGTCTTCTCCTTACCGCCATTAGCAGGAAGATGAGAAGTCTGAGCATAGATATAATACTGCTCCTTGTCATCCTGAACGAGCCAGCCGTTATCCTGGAACTTCTTGAACTGACGAGCAGCCTCCTCATACACCTTTGGATCATACTCGGAAGTTCCCGGCTCGAAATTAATCTCTGGTTTGATGATATGGTAGAGTGACATCTCGTTATCACCAGCCTCTGCACGAGCCTCTTCTGAATCAAGAACGTCGTATGGGCGTGACTCTACCTTTTCTACTAACTCCTTTGGTGGACGAATGCCACGAAATGGTTTTACTATTGCCATAAATAAAGCCTAACCAAGCCTTCCCAAAGGGAAGGATGTTTTATACATCCCTTCAATTAAGAAGGCTTGGATTTTTTATTAGTTATTATTATTGTTTATTCTTATTCAGCGAAAAAATGTATCTAACATCCTTCCCCTTTGGGAGATTTGTCGTAAGACCCTTCGACCTCAAGGGAGAAAAGGCTTAGTTAGACTACCGCTATTGCCTCAATCTCGATCTTGCCACCCTTTGGAAGTGCAGCCACAGCGAAAGCAGAGCGAGCTGGGAATGGAGCCTCGAAGAAATCCTTGTAGATTTCGTTTACGGCTGCGAAGTCATTGATGTCAGCAAGGAGAACTGTTACCTTGACTACATTCTTCATTGACAGACCAGCCTCCTTGAGGATGTTACTGATATTGGTAAGCGACTGACGAGCCTGAGCCACAGCTCCGCCCTCAGCAAAATTGCCAGTTGCAGGGTCGATACCCAACTGACCACTTACATAGACTGTACCATTAGCCTCGATAGCCTGACTATAAGGACCAATGGCAGCAGGTGCATTTTGTGTTGCTATTGCTTTCATCTTGTGTTATTTAGTTAATTTTTCGAGATCAGAAAAATGGTATGCAAATTTACGAAAATCCTCCCATATTTCAAAATGTTTGGGAAGAAAAAACGAAATAAGGAATAAAAAATGAATTTTTTACTCCATTCTTTATTCCTTGTTTCCTATGCTGTTTATAAAAAAAAATTGCTCTTACTTGTTCACCTGGAACTTTGTGCAACCCTCAGCGAAGTAAGCGTTGATCTGCTTTGCAGCAGCGATACCTGCGTTAGTGTTAGCCTCTGCTGTCTGAGCACCCATCTTCTTAGGTGTAGAGAAGTAGCGGCCCTCGAACTTAGCGAACTCGTCGTTAGCGTCTGGCATGATGTCTGTGATATACTTAAGATCCTCACGCTCTGCGAGAAGCTTGAGAAGACCAGACTCGTCGATAACTTCCTTACGAGCTGTGTTGATGAGGATACCACCCTTCTTCATCTTACCTACGAGGTCGTAGTTGATGCTCTGCTTTGTCTCTGGAGTAGCAGGGATGTGGAGAGAAACGATGTCACAAGTCTCGAAGAGCTCTTCCTGATTCTTAGCAGCCTTAACGCCCGCAGCCTCGATAGCCTCTGCTGGGCAGAATGCATCGTATGCAACAACATCCATACCGAAGCCCTTAGCAATACGAGCTACGTTACGACCTACGTTACCGAATGCGAGGATACCAATCTTCTTGCCAAGGAGCTCAGAACCAGCCTTGCCATTGTAGAAGTTACGAACTGCGAAAACGAGGAGACCGAGAACGAGTTCAGCAACTGCGTTAGCGTTCTGACCAGGAGTGTTCTCAACAACTACGTTGTGAGCTGTAGCAGCAGCGAGGTCAACATTATCGTAACCAGCACCTGCACGAACAACGATCTTCAGATTCTTAGCTGCATCGAGAACCTCAGCAGTAATCTTATCTGAACGGATGATGATTGCATCTACATCAGCAACAGCCTCAAGGAGCTGAGCCTTGTCTGTATATTTCTCGAGAAGAACGAGCTCATTGCCTGCACCCTCGATAACTTCCTTAATACCAGCAACCGCAGTAGCAGCAAATGGCTTCTCAGTTGCAACAAGTACTTTTGCCATAAAAGACCTAACCAAGCCTTCCCAAAGGGAAGGATGTTTTATACACTCTATCCTTTAAAAAGGCTTGGAATTTTTATTAAATTAATTTTTAATCTTGTTATTACTATAAAGCATCCCTCCCTTTGGGAGGGTCTGGGTGGGCTTCTTAGTGCTGAGCCTCAAACTCCTTCATGCAAGCAACGAGAGCCTCACAACCTTCGATTGACATTGCATTGTAGCAAGAAGCACGGAAACCACCTACGTCACGATGACCCTTAACACCAACCATACCCTTAGAAGTAGCGAATGCGAGGAAGTCGTCCTGAAGATCCTGATACTCTGGCTTGAGTACGAATGTGAGGTTCATGAGTGAACGGCTTGACTCCTCTGCTGTACCAACGAAGAGCTTGTTGCGGTCAATCTCACCGTAAACGATCTCTGCACGCTGCTTAGCGAGCTGCTCCATAGCCTTTACGCCACCATGAGCCTTGATGTAACGAAGGTTCATAAGAGCAGAGTAGATAGGAACTACTGGAGGAGTGTTGAACATAGAACCCTTCTTAACGTGTGTACGATAGTCGAGCATTGTAGGAATCTGACGGCTAACCTTACCGAGAGCGTCTTCCTTAACGATAACGAATGTTACACCTGCCATAGAGAGATTCTTCTGAGCACCACCGTAGATCATAGCGTACTTGCTAACGTCAACTGGGCGAGAGAGAATATCAGAAGACATATCAGCAATCAATGGAATTGGAGAATCGATATCCTCACGAATCTCTGTACCATAGATTGTGTTGTTAGAAGTGATATGCAGATAGTCTGCGTCTGTTGGAATAACGTAGTCCTTTGGAATATATGTGAAGTTCTTATCCTTTGAGCTTGCAATCTCGACAACCTCACCGAAGAGCTTAGCTTCCTTCATAGCCTTTGTTGCCCATACACCAGTGTTCAGGTATGCAGCCTTCTTCTCAAGGAAGTTGTAAGGTACCATACAGAACTCAAGCGAAGCACCACCACCAAGGAACAATACCTTGTAACCCTCTGGAATGTCAAGGAGTTCCTTGAAGAGAGCCTCGGCCTCGTCAACGACTGGCTGGAAATTCTTAGCACGGTGGCTGATTTCCATAAGTGAAAGTCCTGAATTCTCGAAATCAAGACAAGCTGCTGCGGTCTGCTCAATAACCTCGCGTGGGAGGATTGAAGGACCTGCATTAAAGTTGTACTTCTTCATTGTTTTATTTTTATAATATAATGGTTATCTTAAATATACTATTTAGATTCGCGGTGCGAAATTAATAAAAAATCTCGTAATAAGCAAGAAATTATTGCACAAAATGCCCTTTTTGTGCCATTTTTATAGTTTTTTCGCTTATTTTGCTTATAAAATGATATATAAACTTGTCAACAACCCATAAATAAATATATTGCGCGCCGTGTCTCCAAGAACCTTATTCAGAGCCCTACCCTCACCTATCCTTAGGATATTCGCGAAGGACGCGCCAAAGAACGATGACATAAAGCCAATATAGCAATATGTCCATACATCATTTCTTTCACAGACAAAAACTGTCATACATACGGCAATCAAAGGAAGAATGATATAAAGCGCGAGCATAGGCTTTTTACCAATTAATACAGCAAGCGTTTTCTTACCAGCCTTTCGGTCGTTGTCTATGTCACGATAATTATTCACTATCAAAAGTGTATCTACAACAAACCCGCAACCTATCGACATTAGGAAAACAGGATAGAGTTCCTCCCATGTCACGCTTGGAACTTCCACATAGTAGGTACAGCAAACCGGAACTATGCCGAAAAAAAACAGTACGAGCACATCGCCCATAGCAATGTATGAAAGCGTAGTGGTATAAAGGAAACAGAACGCAACACAAGCCGCTCCCACGGCAATCATCTCCAATCCACCATATATAATAAGAGGCAAGCCGACAAGGCACGCTAAAAGCGTAGTAATGACCAATGCTTTCTTCATCGCCGTATCCGTAACCCATCCCTGGGCACAAGCACGCTCAGGACCGAGACGAGTCTCGTCGTCATTTCCTCGCTTGAAGTCGAAATAGTCATTCACGAAATTGGCATCAATCTGCATAACGAAGGCAAAGAGGAAGCACAACACCATTGCCACATACCTAAAACCATCACCATCTGTTTGATTCCACGCCATTGCAGTACCAATCATAACAGGCACAGCTGCCGCCGTAAGCGTCTTTGGACGCGCTGCAAGCACCCATGCCTTGAGCGAATTCGTCTTTATTTCATCTTTTTCCATTAGATTTTTATCAATTTTCTTGCAAAAGTAAACATAATTTGCTACATTTGCAAATATTTTTTTATAAAAATGGCAAAAGGCGAAAGGCAAAAGTCAAAAGACAAAAGACTTTAGCCCTTAGACTTTAGCCCTTAGGCTTTTTCAGATTATGCAGAATCCGAGTCTTGACCTTATGGAATTTATCGAGCGCAACGTACTGCCTCGCTATGCAGCCTTCGACAAGGCACACCAGATGCAACACGTCACCTCCGTCGTTCGAGCATCCGTTAAGCTTGCCAACCAACTGGGTGCTGATGTGGATATGGCGTATGCCATTGCTGCTTATCACGACTTGGGGCTTGAAGGTCCACGTGCCATCCATCATATTACAAGCGGTAAGATTCTCTTGGCTGATGCAAGACTAAAGAAATGGTTCTCTCCGACAAAGCTCAAGCTGATGAAAGAGGCTGTTGAGGATCATCGTGCCTCTGCTTCCCATGCCCCACGAAGCATCTACGGAAGGATCGTTGCGGAGGCTGACAGGGAAATTTCAGAGGATAGCGTATTCCGTCGCACCGTACAGTTCGGTCTTGAGCATTATCCAGAGATGAACACAGAGGAGCATTGGCGTCGTTTCAAGGCTCACATGGATGAGAAATACTCAAGCCGTGGCTATATCCACCTCTGGATTCCGGGGTCTGAGAATGAAAAGAACCTTACGGAAATTCGAAAGATCATAGAATCACCAACCCTTCTTCGCCAGAAATTCGATAAATATTTTGAAGAAGAAATGGAAAAGAATAACTCACGTTAATGTAGAAAAAAAAGCGGAGCCACAACGGTTCCGCTTTTTCATTTATAACATTCAATTACGCCCTTACTTCCTCTCCGCAGGATTCTGCAACTGGAAGCCCTCCTCACGGGTTGGCTTCTGGAATGAATATTCAATGCTCTCCACGATGATTGAGCAAGGCACGATATAACTAATCACCGTATTATAGTCATAATGAGAATGATTGCTGACAAACTCATCCTTAGAAGCCGCCGTAATATGCATAAGAGCACTACGAGAAGGATTCGGTATCTCGCTGACCCTGACAATCTCTTCTTCGCCAGTATTCACATCCACACGAACAAGATACTTCCAGCAATCCTTCGGTGCCTTTACAATATAAGCATGATCAAGACCTGCCTTCTTCGCCTCCTTGAGGAAAGTGCTCTTCATTGAAACCTGAGGAATACACTTGTCTATGGATACATGAATGATGCCTGGAGCACATTTTGATGTTGTAGAACCAAACTGGAAACGCTCATTACCAGTAGATTCCATAGCACCGATAGCAGGATGACGACCTGCGAGGAGGGTCTTCAGAATACCATTCTCGATGATAGGAAGCGACTTCTTAGGAGCCACGCCGTCAACATCCACCTTATAGTTTGCCAAAAGCTTCTGTCCCTTATACTCAGGAGTATCTGCCCACTGGGATATACTCATCTTTGTATCAACTATACGCTTTCCAAGCATCATACTGCTCGTAGAACTACCTTTTTGAAAATCACGTGAGGCAATACAACTTGTCTGGACAACCTGATGCGAGATAGCCTCTACAACAGACTCGCCCTCAATCATTATCGGACCTACATAGAACTCCTTCACTACAGGAGCATCCGCCTTCTTTACAAGCAGAGCGCAAAAATCCCTCGTGCGTCGTTTCAGTTCTTCAAGGGAAGGCAATTCGCTGGTATGCTTTGCAAACACCTCAAACTGATCAAACAGACTTGAACCGTCACAGGTCTTGATATTGCCATTTATGTTAAGCTTTACCTCAGGAAGCGCAAAACGGAGTTTCTGCCCCTCAGAAGTAAGACGGTAGATATCCTTAGCCTCCACGGTGAAATTGACATCAGAATTGTAGATTCGAGGATAATCTGCAAAGATAGCCGACAGTTCTGAAGCATACCTTATCATCAACGCAGTATCAATAGGAGCTACGGCACTCTCCTCTATATATTCGCATGCTGGAAGTTCAAGCACCTCTGGAATATCCACATCCTCCTCTGGCAGAGGACTCATCTTACGCATATTCACCTTAGCCCCCATGTTGTTCAGAGCCATCTTGTAACTACGGTCACTAATAGCCCAGAAGCCACGGCGAATCATATCATAATCAGCCTCGTCAGTAAAGCCGTACCTCATATCATTACGATCTAATGTCATCTTACTCGTCGTCATCTTGTCACCAAGCACAAGACTTGCAAGACCAAGATTATGATCAGTTAAATGGTTAATGCTATGCACACCACCGAGAGAAGCCGACACATAGGTAAAGTTATTGTGGACATATTTGTAGTCAACAAAATAAGGAAGAGGAAGATTTTCCAAATGAAGACTATCCTTCGTGCGCTTCAACTCATCCTCCATAGCCTTGAAGATAATCTCACCTACATCCTTGCCCGAATCCTTGCCGTATGTCTTGGTATATTCAGGAAGCTTGAGTGCTGGTGGCACCATCTTCTGATTAATGCTACGCTGCGTCTCTACCTTTGAAACATAGATATAAGGTGAGGTGGCAGATACTGGCACCCAGCCAGACTCCGCACCACACGCCCCTGTAAACGTAGATGGGGTATCACCAGCAGCCGTGATGTTTGAGAACATTGACAGAGGCGTACCAATAAGATTAACGCCACGCACAAGCTCGTCCTTACGTCCGTCCACATAAATTCTGAACACCTCCACAGGGGTCACGTTGAAAGCATTCAGATAATCAGTAATGGTGAAACCGCTCGTCACCGTGCGGAAGAAATAGCCATACTCCTTACCTTGATTCTTTGCTTCCTTGATAAGCATCTCGCGAAGCTGAGCCTCGGTATAAGGCTGGCTGGTCTCAACTACAAGGTTTGACTGTCGCGCTACAGGATCATTGCCCCCTGAAGCCCTTCCATGTCCATTGCTGCTTGGAAATCCGTCAATCGGAATACGACAAGTGAGGAAATCCTTCAGTACACCATTCTCCACATTCTGCACCTTACGAGCCTTAACACCCTCATCGTCATATTTATATGATCCATTAAGAGCCTGCTTGCCATAGTAATTCTGCGTAGGGTCACAATACACGCTGAAGGATGCAGGCAGAACCTTCTCGCCAACCATGCGCTTAAATGTCTCACCACCCTTCTTCATGCGATGGGTTTCAAGACGATGCCCGAAGATTTCATGGAAGAAAACGCCACTTGCTGAACCAGAAAGAATGGCAGGACCGGCATAGGGATCGGCAAGAGGTGCCTCACGAAGAGCAAGCAGACGCTCAACGAGATCATGCGCCTTGGCAACAAGCACCTCCTCCGAAGGAAGCTCAGCCTCGCTGAAGCCGAAGAAAACCTCATACAGAGGGCATTGCATGCCATCGGTTGCAAGAATCATGGCAGACAGCATAATACGGACACAACGACGATTCTGCACCACAGAAGTACCGTCAGAGTTCACGATGTATGTCCTGAGTGTACTAAACTCCACGTTCACAGAACCATCTTCAAGCATACGACACTCCTTGAACACGCTACTAACCTTATTGAGTTTATTCTTCCAAGCCAAGGTATCAACGACCCAAGGAGAGAGGGCTACCTCATAGTATGACTCAACAGGAGCATCAGAGAAGCACGGAGCCTTATCCTCAAACTCTGCGTCCGTCCTCGACTTAGCCGTCGCCTCCTCATAGCGTCTTACAGCCGTTTTGTATCTGTTCATTGCCGAGTTCCATATCTCATCACGATACTGACGCAAAGGTCCGCCAGAGAGGCACACTGCATCGCCACTTGCACCTCGGTTATTAGAATCATCAATACCCTGATTCTCAAACTTATAGTTATCGAGTTCCTTACTGCCTATGCGGATGTTTGGCACTATGAAACGACTGTGATCGTCATTTACAACCGATGAACCAAAGGCACTGGTGATTGCAAGAGTCTGACTATCCTGCATACGAAGACTCATGAAATAGGCTGGTACAGGTTTCTGTTTCAACTGCACCATAGAATAGTTCAGCTCCTCTTTTAGAGTCCGAAGAATGGAGTCTGATTGTTCCGTCTGTGCCTTCAATCCGCTGCTTGCCATGAGCAGCAAAACTGATGATAATAATATTCGCATTTTAATAGATTAGGTTTGTTGATTTCTGAAATATGACGCAAAGATAATAGATTATTTTTAAATTTGCAAAGCATTACACGTTTTTTTTCGCAAAATATCATAAAAGTTTTCACTTACGAGTAAGAAAAAAGCGTTGAACCAAGAGATTCAACGCCTTCTTTTGTGAGGTGCGTGGCGGAGTCGAACCGCCTTAGCTGGTTTTGCAGACCAGAGACTAAACCGTTCATCCAACGCACCAGACTTAATCAGAACGGGCATCTTTTTCAAATGCGATGCAAAGGTACAAATTATTTTTTAGAACAAAGAACGAAAAACAAAGAAATTTAAGTGCGCTCTTATTGTTATTGATTTATATCAAGTCGCATTCACAACACACCTTTTTGAGTTGAAAAGCACTATGAATCCTATGTTTTCATTCCTTCTGGTTATCATACCAAAGATGTTAAGCCTTGCGACTTTTTCTGCAGGAAGAATCAGAGCATAATACACACCCAAGCACACTTGCCACATCCTTACCCACGAATCAAGGCTCTACGTTCATCACCATAGTCCTCACTTCACCCATGCACTCATTCTTGAAAATCTATATTTCCGTTGTTCTTAGGCAGGAGGCTCAGAATGGCTACCTAACATACAACTGTTATATAAAACAGGGACCCCCCCTACACTTTCTAACCTCATAATATAATATAATAATTAATATTATTATATTATGGCTATAGATCACCCACAGTTACCCTGTGTGTGTTTTATCTAATGGTTATATGTTAGATAGGCATCAAAATTATTTCGCCCCCGAAAATTTCTCATTGAGATTCAATGCGTTACAAGCACAAAACATTTTTTCTTGTATCTAATATGTATTTTTGCGTGGTTAGTTTTGACATCTGCGGAAAATGTAGTAACTTTGCAGTGTGAATCAGTCAAAGGTCAAAAGACTAAAGGCAAAAGACAAAGGTTGGCGATCACTATACCTCCGTTTCACCTCCGTTGTGAATCCGTTGTAAATCCGTTGTAAATCCGTTCCCCATATCGGAGAAATAAAGCCCCTCCCCTCTCCCACCCTCGTAGCGACAAGGAAGCAGCACAAAAGAGAAAGAGCCCATCCCAATAGCGATTAGGACAAGCTCTTTACATAGATATAAAACAAAGATGGTATTTTTCGAAAGTTATTACTTCTCCTCGTCTGGCTGCTGCATATCTTTCTTTGACAGTTGAATCATCTTGCGAGCATAGTCAGCTGGATAGCCAGGACGCTCAACAGGCTCGACAAGTCCGTACTTGGTCTTGAGATACTTACCGTCCTTCATCTTCTTCACCGCCATGTCGTTATAACGGACAATGAGACGAACTGCAAGATCCTTCCATGTTGCAAGCATCTGCTGAGCCTGAGCATTGGAATAGTCGTTGAGGAACTTCACGGCATCGGCAGCCGACCGAGCATACATTTCCTTCGCCTTTGCCTCTACCTCTCCCTGCTTGGCGAAATAACTGCTTTCAAGACTGTCACGATAGCCTTTCAGCTCTGGGAAGAGCATGGAATAACGAGGATAAACCATATTGCTGACCCAGTTACATACCCAGTAAGCATTCTTATCTGAGAAGGTAACATCATCAGCTCCTGGGGTGTTGTAGCACTCAGGCAAAACGGTATTGCCGCAATAGATTGGAGTATAGGCTATCATGTTTCCGTCGTCATTGCCCCACCACAGACATCCGCCAATCTCGCGAGGCAACCAAGAGCGCATCTGCGATACATAGGTAAAGCCAGTCTGCTGAGTACTTACAGGACGCTCCGTGAAATACTTCTTCCCGTCAACCTCGAATGCAAGGGGAGTAGGCTGATAAGGCATCTCCCAGATACCGCCTCCGATAGTGCCTCTCACCTCAAGCGGAGTACCCTCATAGTGGTCGCGCATCGCCATCTGCAAGTCCTGCACGGTGAGTTTCTTGTTAGGAACAACCCAGAGAGGAAGCGGCTCGGCATTCTTATCACGACCTTCAGCCCAAGGCAGATACTTATCCATTCCGTCAACGAAGAAACGGTAGAAAGCCCACACACGGGCATCACAATAACGACGGCCAGAGAAGTCAGGAGCAGCATACGCGGCATTCCAAGAGAAATCAGCATCCTTGCCTGTAAACCAGCCTTTTGAGCGTGCGTACTTGATGCAGTTCTTTGAGAACATCACATTCTCCTTGTCCTTCTGGTTGAATGTAGTGATACGGCTCTGATTGGCATGCGCACAGATAGCATCATCAGGAATACGCTGGGCAACCCAAACCACTCCATGAGCACCTGCGCCCTGCATCTCCATGATCCAAGCCTCGTCAGGGTCGCAGATGGTAAAGGTCTCGCCCTCAGAGTTATAGCCGTAGGTCTCTACAAGACTGGTCATTACCTTGATAGCCTCGCGAGCAGATTTTGAACGCTGGAGGGCGATATAGATGAGTGAACCGTAGTCGAGTATGCCAGTAGTATCAACCATCTCCTCACGACCTCCGTATGTGGTTTCTCCGATAGTTACCTGATACTCGTTGATATTACCTATCACGTTATAAGTCTCTTCTGCCTGTGGAATCTCACCATGATACTTGTTGGTGTCCCAGTCGTATATCTGAAGCATCTCACCCTTTGGATGCTTTCCGGCTGGAGAATGATACAAAGAGAAGAAAGCACCGTATGAGTCAGCGTTATAGGTACACATCACGCTACCGTCAGCACTCGCTTTCTTGCCAACAATGAAATTAGTACAAGCCATCGCCTGTACGAAACTTACAGCTAAAAATGATAATAAAAAACACGTTCTTTTCATGAAAGTCTAAAAAAGATATCTAAAGGGAAATGTTTATGAAAACTCCACTTACGCGGAGATATTTGGGAGAAAGTAAATTATCAGTAAATTATATTCAGTAAATTATTTGGCTGCATACGCAGCCTGGAAATTCCAAATAATAATTTAAAGAATAAAATTTACTGATAATAATTTACTGGTTTAATTTATTTCTACTTTCCAGAAACTGATAATTTACTTTCTTACTTTATTTCGAGTTTGTCCGAGCCGGCAGCCTTGAAGCTCATGTCAAGTCCCTTAACGCTATGTGTGAGAGCACCGAATGAAATAAAGTCAACACCAGCCTTAGCGTATGGAATCATTGTGTCGAATGTGATGCCGCCAGATGATTCTGTCTCACAACGACCAGCCACAAGTTCAACAGCCTTCTTGGTGTCCTCTGGAGTGAAGTTATCAAACATAATACGGTCACAACCCTCTGCAAGAGCTTCGTCAAGCTCCTTCCAGTTGCGCACCTCACACTCAATCTTCAAGTCCTTGCCGTGATCCTTGCAATACTGCTTTGCACGAGAAATGGCATTGTGAACGCCACCACAGAAATCGATGTGGTTATCCTTGAGCAGAATCATGTCAAAAAGGCCAATACGATGGTTCATACCGCCACCTATCTTGACAGCCTCCTTCTCAAGCATACGCATACCAGGAGTTGTCTTGCGAGTATCGAGAACGCGAGTCTTGGTGCCAGCGTCGATAAGAGCTTGCTGATACTTGTGGGTCATTGTTGCAATACCACTCATACGCTGCATGATGTTCAGCATGAGACGCTCTGTCTGGAGCAAGCTCTGTGTCTTACCCTTCACGCTCATCACAATATCACCCGGCTTAACCTCTGCACCATCATTGATATAAACCTCAACCTCAAGCGTTGGGTCAAAACGATGGAAAACAACCTTTGCCACCTCAACACCTGCAATGATACCCGGCTGCTTAACAAGGAGCTTGCTCTCGCCCATCAAATCAGCAGGAATACAACACAAGGTGGTATGATCACCATCACCGATATCCTCCGCAAAACTCAAGTCAATGAGTCGGTCGGTCAATTCTTCTACACTTAACATCGATTCTATTTACTATTTAACTATTTACAATTTACTATTTTTACCTCTCCTCTCTTCACACTTTACTCTTTCTTCTATCTACTTTACTCTTTCCTTAGAAATACACTCCAAGAGAAACCTTCAAGCCAACCGTAGAGTAGTCAGAATGCTTTCTGAAGCTCTGGTCATAATATACAGAAGGCTCGATAGTTAGTTTATCGTTGAGGAAGAAGCAATAGCCAGCCTCAATACCCGGCATAATGTCATTATGCCCCTTTGAAAGAAGCAACTTGGCATTTACACCGAGGAAAAGACCGTTATCCTCAACATAGTAACGACCACCTACTCCACCTGTGATGACTGCACGATGCCCCTTGCCCAGATGAGACACGCCAGCCTGAACATCAACGAGCCAGTTGTCCTCAATGAAGTAACCAGCCATTGCGCCAAAGTTGAACTTGCCCTCTTCTGTTCCGTTATAACTGAGGTCGAGACCAGAAAGCGAAGCATTCACATAAGTCGTACCAGCCTCAAACTGTGCCTTTGCCACCATTGTCATGGTGAGCATAGTGATCATGATAAGAATCTTTTTCATTGTCTATCCTTTTTATAGGTTTATGTTAAGTATCAAACAATTATTCCTCTACGTTTTCTGCACCCTTCAGACTGACTTTCCACTTGAGGAATACGCCAAGCAATACGACACAGACAACAGCTGCTACGCTGAAGCCTACCTCTGGCGCAAGTCCGAATGCAGTCTTGCTAATCATTATGAATGATGTACAGACAGCGGTCATGAACAATGCAGGGATGAGAGTAACCCAGAAATATGCAGGACGGTTCTTTGCAAGATAAACCGTCAACGTCCAGAGGGTAAAGACGGAGAGAGCCTGATTTGCCCACCCGAAATAGCCCCAAAGCACGTTGAATCCGCTCACGTTCTCCATCTGCCAGATGAGCAAGCCCATTGTAGCGAGGAAGAGAGGGATACTGATGCTCAGACGCTTTGCTATGCTCTTCTGCTCCATGTGAAGCCAATCGGCAATGATAAGACGAGCACTACGAAGAGCAGTATCACCACTTGTGATTGGCGCAGCAACGACACCAAGCATTGCGAGAATACCACCAAATACACCGAGCCAGTCGTTACAGATAAGGTTCACCACTACAGGAGCACCTGTTGCGTAGCCATCCTTGACACCCTCCATAACCTCATAGCCAGGAGCAGGATTTCCATAGAAGAAATATGAAGCTACCGTTGCCCAGATAAGAGCAACGATGCCCTCTGTAATCATTGAACCATAGAAGATAGGACGACCCAGATGCTCGTTCTTCATACAACGTGCCATAAGAGGACTCTGTGTAGCGTGGAAGCCACTAATTGCACCACAGGCGATGGTGATGAAGAGTGCCGGGAAGAGATCATCTGTAAATGTCTCTGGATGTGTAAGTTTACCAAGGCTCACGATGCCAGTATCCCAAAGCTCAGGAAGGTCATACCATCTGATGAAGAGCACCACCATCAAGGCTGCAGCCATGAAGAGAAGTGAGAATGCAAAGATTGGATAAATCTTACCGATAATCTTATCTACAGGCATCATGGTTGCTATGATGTAATATGCGAAGATAAGCACAATCCACAGCATTCCATTGTCAAACATGCTTGTGAGAATATCAGCAGGGCTCTTCACAAACACAGCACCTACAAGAACGAGAAGCAGGACGGTAAAGACGAGCATTACGTTCTTTACGCCATTGCCAAGATACTTGCCGACAAGTTCTGGAAGTCCAGCACCGTTATTGCGCATACTGAGCATACCGCTGAGATAGTCGTGGGTGGCACCTGCAAAGATACACCCGAATACAATCCAAAGGTAAGCAGCAGGACCGAACTTTGCCCCCATAATAGCACCGAAGATAGGACCAGTGCCGGCAATGTTCAGAAACTGAATCATGAAAATCTTCCAAGAAGGAAGAAGAATGTAATCTACGCCATCGTTAATACGCAACGCTGGAGTAATACGATCGTCAGGTCCGAAGACCTTCTCAACAAATTTACCGTAAAACAGATAGCCGAGTATCAAGAGTACAAGGCTAATACAAAATGTTATCATTTTTCCAAATATTATAATATAATTTCTGAAATTCTTGACAAATTTTGTGCAAAGTTAAGAAAAACATTTGGAAAAACAAACAAATAATGCTAACTTTGCACCCGAAATGAAAAAAATAACTGTTTTTTTGGCATTTTTAGCCTTTTCTCTTGGCTATGCCAAGGCTCAGGCACGCTATTACAACGTGTCACCCGTCACGATACAATCGCCTGTTGACGTTCCTCTGCATGAGGTTCGCGCAGTATGGCTCACTACCATAGGAGGTCTTGACTGGCCTCATTCCTACGCTCAGTCAGGTTCGGCTATCACACGCCAGCAGAATGAGCTACGCACCACTCTCGACCGCCTTCAAAAAGCTGGCATAAACCTCGTGTTCATACAAACCCGTGTGCGTGCTACTACTATATTCCCTTCAAACATGGAACCGTGGGATGGTTGTCTGTCTGGCAGACCTGGCACATCCCCTGGCTATGATGCCCTTGAGTTTGCCATCAACGAGTGCCATAAGCGTGGCATGCAACTCCACGCATGGGTAGTGACTATTCCTGTGGGGAAATGGAACGGTGCTGGTTGCAAGCATCTCCGTCAGACAGTCCCAAGCCTTCTCCGAAAGATTGGCGAAGACGGTTACATGAACCCAGAACTACCAGGAACTGCCGATTATCTTGCACGTTTCTGTGGAGACCTGACACGCCGCTACGACATTGACGGCATTCATCTCGACTACATCCGTTACCCTGAGACCTGGGGCAAAATTGCTAACAGGAATCAAGGTCGCCAATATATCACGAACATTGTACGTGCCATTCATTCCGCTGTAAAGAGAGAGAAGAAGTGGGTAATGCTAAGTTGCTCTCCTATTGGCAAATACGCTGACCTGCCAAGACAATGGGCACATGGCTGGAACGCTCGCGACATTGTTTGTCAGGATGCGGCACAATGGATGCAAACCGGACTTATGGACGGAGTATTTCCAATGATGTATTTCCGCAACAACGACTTCTATCCATTCGCCATCGACTGGAAGGAGCGTAGCAACGGCCGCATAGTAGCTCCAGGACTCGGAATCTACTTCCTCTCGCCAAAGGAGAAGAACTGGCCTCTAAGCGATATTTCACGCGAACTACACGTTCTTCGTCAGTATGGACTGGGACACACATATTTCCGTTCCAAGTTCCTTACCGACAACACGAAAGGCATTTATGACTTTGCGGTCAACACCCTCTGTCCCTATCCTTCCCTTATCCCTGCACAGACTTGGTACGGCTTCAGAATCCCAGAAGCCCCACGTTCTATAAACGTAAACGAGGCAAAGGACTATCGTCCAACGGCTGTCCTTTCATGGGAGGCTGGACGAGACAATTCTGACGGTCCTTACCTTACGTACAACGTATATTCTTCAACGCATTTCCCAGTAAATACTCGCGATGCACGAAACATCACCATTGTTGGCACACGCAACCTCTCTGCACTCGTGCCAAAGGGAATGTACTACGCCGTAACTGCCGTTGACCGCTACGGAAACGAATCAAAGCCTTGCCAGATTGACGGTGTTCACGAGTTCTATGACGCTCCTGTGGCAAGAACATCATCTGTCACTCCAAAAGCATCATCCAATGCCCAATTCAAGCAGATACCAAACTGCCCATTGCTTGAACGTAGCAACACATTAGAGCTTAAAGATATCTGCAATACTTTCGAAATATTCAGAAAAGAAGGTATTATCGTAATAGAGAATATTCAGGGCGAGGTTCTGTATTCATACCCAATCGTCCGCACTATAAACATTTCAAAAATACCTAAAGGCGTCTATGTCGTGAGATTCGTTCACAAGAAGAAGAAAAAAGGCACCCACAGACTTTGCTTCCTAAAAAAGGTGTAAAAAACTACGTGAGCTCGAAGAGAAAAAAGGGAAGCGGATTTATTTGATTTACGCTGAAATAAATCGCATTAATATTACTGCGCCAACTATTAGCTAAATCATAAATCCGTTTCCCTTATTATTTTTACGATAAAAATACCAAGAAGTCTATTTTGATGAAAATTCAACCATTTTACAACTTAAAATATTTGTCAATCGCTTCTTGCAGATTCTCCGTGTCACTAATCCTGCCGAGAATCGTGCCATCGGGAGAGACGAAGTAATAACCAAGGCTTTGATTATCTTTGCTGGATCTATATCTCTGCATAATTTCATCACAGCCCTTTTTGTCATTCCATTCATTCCAAGGGTCTCTTCCGTACTTATTCGGATCTTTACACTCTATATTCCAGAAATAAAGATCATCACAATTAACCATCAGAATATCCACCTTATCTGAATGTTTCTTGTAGAGATTGTTAAGAGTCTCTATCGGGCGATGCTCCATACATCCTTTGCATGTTCTTGAATTGAACTCAAGCAAAAGATACTTGCCATTTCCGTTGAACTCCGTCAGATGATGCTCTTTGTCCTGATGGTCATAGAGAACGAAATCTGTCATTTTCTCGCCAACTGAGATAGGTGAGTATTGAGGGTATAAAAAATGTTTGATTTGACCAACAAATGTATATTGCATATCAGGACTATCCGATGGTATCTTTTCTGCCAACAAACGTGCTTTATCCCTAATCTCTATATTACTATCCAGATAAGCAATAATTGCAATCCTATAAAGCGTTTTTACAAAAACAGGACTAAACTCTCTGTCTTGCATAAATTTAATCATACATTCAGCATACTGTTCATGAGCTTTTTTATAAGCCTTTTCCACCAAAGGGTACTCGTCATCATCAGGATCCATCCAGTCTTTTTTCTTTCTAATATCAAAGTAATCGGGAACATTATTATCAAGCCAAGCACGATATTTATTAGCTTCCTTCTGTATCGGATTATCATTTTCCACATGCCAAGCCTCAATATCCACACCCTTTCCATTGATAATAGTTGTCGTACCGGGAGTGGAATAAAAAACTAAACCATGAACGAAATTCTCAAGACCCAGGGAATATTCTTCATTTTTATATTTCGGAGTAAAGGCTATTCTGAACTTTCCTCCTACTATAGTATCTTTTTTCTCCAAGCGAGCAGTTATATAAGGACCATTTTGGATATACAAACCAATGATTGTGCCATCAGGCACATTCTCCACCTTACCTTCAACAATTACCGGAGGCAGAGATTTGTTTTCCCCATTCTTTGATTCCTGCGCCCATACGCTGACAACAGCAAGTAGCATGAGCAATAATGAAATACCGCTTTTTCTCATAAAATTAAGTCTTGGTTTAGCTATTATGTAATTGTTTGCAAAGATAAGTATTTTCCATGATACCACCAAACTTTTTCCTGTTTTCCTGTTTTTTTCTCAGTCTTTCCTTTCTATTAAATCCACAAAAACGGGTCGGTAACAGGTAACAACAATTCTGTTTCTGAAGTTTCGTAAGTTCAGAATTGCCAGGAAGGCAATACTATTAGTAACCCCGTACAACAATCACAAAATGCACACTATCCGTCAAAAGAACGTGAAAACTATCCCTAAGCCATCTCCAAGATCTATACAGGTTTCAATGAGATTGTGCGAGAACTTTCAACGCCATAAGATGTAGTTCCGTTGTAAATCCGTTGTACCTCCGTTGTAAATCCGATGTACTTCCCATCTTCCTTCGCTCTACAATAGGCGAATTAGCGAAGGATGAACGAAGGCAAAGCGAAGGATGAACGAAGGATAAACGAAGGCAGAGCGAAGGCACGACAGCATTCCCCCCCCGCAATAACAAGTAACAGGTAACAATAAGGATTTTTGTGTTAGCCTGCCTATAGGAAATAGATAGAGAATAACAAAGGAGACTCCTCCCTAAACTCTAAACACCAGACAGGAATAGACTACTTTGCAAGGAGAGTGAGCAAGAAGCGAGTATAGCCCTTATCCATTACCTCTGCCCTTATACCAATAGCAAAGGCATTAGTAGCAGTACCGTTCTCACGAAGTATCTGACGCATGATGAGATAATCGACATCGGAAGTGGCAAGAGAGAATAAAGCCTCAGCATCAGACTTCTGCATCCTCACATTATAGCAGTCAATGGCAAGTGTAATGTACTTTCTTTCTGGATTCGCACCACCAGTCAGAAGTACATCTGCGGAAGGGGTCTCACGGTTATTCTTACGCTTGAGAAGAAGCACAAGATAATCCATAAGTTGCTTGTTTGCAATAACATCCACCTTCTTCACATCATCAGCAAAATCAAGTTTGAGCTCCGTCACGGCAAACGGGAACATCGGATACGTTATCTCTGACGCATTACGTGTACATTGGGTGCAGAGCATAGAATAGAGATTACGATAATAGCCTACGGTCTCAGACAGTTCCTTTACGCCTTTCTCATCAAACTCCTCACTCGCCATTACCTTACTATTGTCCTGAGCAATGCGTGAAGGGAAGTACATCGTCTCGTGCTTCAACGCACTCAGGGTATTGTCGATGACATTGTTTGAGACATACAGACGATCACGCTCACGTTTCATCCTCGCAATCTCCTCTTCCTTCTCACGGCACGTTTGCTCAAGGTTTCGGCGATTGTGAAGCACCTCACGAACATAGAACCACCAGAACACAGCCACAAGTACGAGGAATAGCACGATAAGAACACATACCGCTATATTATTCGTGTTCTCTGTACGCTCCATCGTTGCACAATATGTACTCAGCGTTGAGTCTTGCGAACATTCCTTGTAAAGCTTAGTATATGCGTTATTGTTGGCAGCGTATAATTCCCAGTCATTAAGGGCAAGGGCAGATACGGCAACCTCATTACGCACATATATGATAATATCATAATCAGCCGGTATCTTCTTACTCCACCATCGCAACTCAGCCCCATTATAGGCTATGGTCAGCGTATCATTCCTATTGACATTATCTAAAGAACGATAGCCTACATTGATACTTCTGAAACAAGAATCGGCAAAGGTGATGGCATCAGAATAGCGTCCTTCTACATTTGCATTATACACTGAATCAGCCCATGCGGATTCTTTCGTGTTGAGCACAGAATGTTGGGCGTTAGCTTTTTCTGCAAAGCCAAATGTAGAAAGCAGGACAAAAAGCACAATCATTGTGGTACGAACTGCCATAGGCAGACGGAAGAATATACGTGTTCCCCTCCCCTTTTCACTCTCAGCCTTTATTTCACAACGAGAGAATAGTTCGCTGGTCTTGCAGTAACGATCCATGATACCACGACAGTTCATAAGACCAAAACCGTGACTCTTCTGCTCCGTGAGGTCTTCTTTCTGGTCAACGATTGTACCATAGTCAAAAAGATGGTCTGCCTGTTCCTGTGTCATTCCACTGCCAGAATCAGCAATCGACACTTCCGCATAGCCCCCATAGCTTTCACATTTTGTAGCGGAAACAACGACCTCACCACCCTCAGGAGTGAACTTGCGTGCATTATCGACAATGGTGTTTATGAGGAAAAGAGTAAGTACCTTATCGGCTTTCACGCTTATATCTGTTTCTTGAACCGTAAGTTGTATTCCCTTATTGTTGAACGCCTTAACATTCATCCTAATGATAGAGAAAAGGGATTGCAAAGAGAATGTCTCAATATGGAGAGACACCTGTCCCTTACGCAACTGCACCCATGATGTGAGTCTGACATTGTTCTCAAGAATTGACTTGCAGACATCCGATACATACTCAAGATTTCCGTTTCCTGCCTTTCTCGCTGTCTCCACGCTATGAAGCATACGGTCAATGAGCGGCATTATGTTCTCTGCGTATGTAACCTTCGCATGCTGTTCCACGTTGATACGAAGGGCATCCTCCGTCTGAAGCTGCAAAGCCTGAATATTCTCGTCAAGTTCCTCAAGTCGTTCGTTGTGCTTGTACTTATCCTTGTTCTTTCGATGATAATGGATAAGCATAGCCACTACGACTACGAGTACGGCAAGAACAATGACAATAGCCGTAATAAGCCACTGGGTACGCGACACGAGGACAGAAAGGGCCTCTGCACGAGCCTCAAGTTGCCGATCCTGACGCGTTGAATCCTGCATATCGAGATACTGGTTTCGGTAATAGTCGCTTGCCTGTTTCTCACCAAGAGCAGAATAAGCCATAGACATCTTCTCACTTATAGATGCCACAAGGTCAGGAGCCTGAAGGATGAGGGAATTCTCAACGGCATTCAGCAGACAAGAAAGTTCAGCCTCATGATCACCTATCCTATGATAGCACGATGACAAAGTACGCCATCCACCGGCAATCTGATAAATATCTCCGTATCTAACGAAACATTGCAAGGAACGCTCTGCAAGATTACCAGAAAGCATTGAATCTGGCACAGCATCATCGTTGAGATAGCGGATGCAAGGGTCATCATCACGATGATAGGCAGCAAGTTCCTCTGGATTAGCAAGATGCTCGGAAAGCGACTGCAAAGAGTTTGCCTCCCAAAACAGATATCCATTGTGGCGGGCAAGCATATAGCACTGCATCAGACAGTCAAACTCCCTATGTGCTATTTCCGCAGCACTCCCATCACGCAATATTCCACCAGCTCCGATATTATACAGATAGGCAAGGTATTGCGCAGTATCATTATTGAGTTGGATATCCTTGTCCCTGGCTATACTCAGCAATGCTTCTGATGACTCTATAGGAAGATTCACATAGTACAGATATGTGGAAAGCACTATACCATACTCACTTCTTGCATAGGTGTATTGTCTGCGCTTCCTTTGGGATTCATCCTCAATATCAGAGTGTATACTCGCCATGTATCTGTCTGCCTCATTCTTATGAACATAGAAATCCTTGTTCTGTGAACGGCGCTGACATAAACGCATACGCTGCACCTCTACACTGAGGCGAGTGATATCATCCTCGGCAAGAGAATCGGCATGCGAAAGGAGCGTATCACTCTTTATATAGTCCATACGCGTAATGGTGTAGAAAGCCTGATTGAGCAAAGCCTCCGACATTCCTGCCCTATATTCTATCTTCTCAGCCTCTTTATATGCTTTATTTGCATAAATGCGGGCAGAATCAACATTCTTATAGCGCATGTCATAAGAACGGTCATTGAGATTGTCAACATAATCCCTATCAGAGCTATCCGTAGAACAACTACAGACAAGGACAAATAAAAATACAGAGAAGAATAAATATTTACGCATAGTTATTATTTGAGGAAGGCTGGAAAATCGGGAAATCTTGCAAAAACAGTCACCAGAAGAAAAAAACTGGAACTCCGAAAGCACAACGACTCCCCGAATTCCAGTTTTATGGTTATTTAGTCAAAGACTATCCTAAATTACTTGCGAGCACCAAGGCAGTAACCGAGAGCTTCCTTACACTTGTCTGTTACATACTGCCAATCGCCAGCTGCAACCTTATCCTTTGGGAAGAGCTTAGAACCCATACCAACGCAGAATACACCGGCAGCAAACCACTTTTCAAGGTTCTCCTTCTCAGGAGCAACACCACCAGTTACCATGATCTTTGACCAAGGCATTGGAGCCATAAGTCCCTTGATAAGGTTTGGACCTACAACATCACCAGGGAATACCTTTGTGAAGTCGCAACCAACTTCCTGTGCCTTACCTATCTCTGATGGTGTAAGACAACCAGGGCAATATGTCACGCAACGACGGTTGCAGACAATAGCAACATCAGGGTTGAAGAGAGGACCTACAACGAAGTTTGCACCCAACTGAATATACATAGCTGCTGTTGGAGCATCAACTACAGAACCGATACCGAGAGCCATTTCTGGGCACTCCTTTGCAACGAACTTAGAAAGCTCAGCAAAAACCTCCTGAGCAAAGTCACCACGGTTAGTGAACTCGAATGCACGAACGCCACCCTCGTAGCAAGCCTTAACAACATTCTTTGCAACTTCAACGTCCTTGTTATAGAAAACAGGAACCATAGGTGCTTCGGCGATCTTCGCCATCACCTGGAATTTATCAAATTTAGCCAAAATATTTACAATTTACCATGTACAATGTACAATTACCATTTTGCAATCTGTACATTTCCATGCGGTTTATATTCTAATCACTTTCTATTTTTGTACGCATCGTCTTTATAGATGCAACGATAATCTTTACCAATTCCAAGTTTTCATTGTACAAGTCCTGCATCCGTTCTTTTGGCATTATGTCACAAGCAATAATCAAGTCAAGCCAATGAGCCGTCTCATCAAGTTCTTCTTCGCACATTTTCAACTTATTCAGAAAATCCTTATCGGACTTACCTACACAAGCAGCACGATAATTTGCTGACGGAGACGTACCAGAACGTATAATCTGTTTGGCAATAGCATTCGCGGAAATGGTATTAGGCATTTTGTCAACCATTTTTACGATACGAATGGCAAAAGACCTGAGCCTTGATTTCATTTCCTCGCGAGTCATAGCTAAATGCTAAAATGAAAATTGTACATTGTACATGGTAAATGGTAAATGAGTCTATCGCTGTACACGACCATTAGCAGAACCACCGGCAAGAGCCTCAACCTCAGCAACAGAAACGAGGTTAAAGTCACCGTTGATAGTGTGCTTGAGAGCAGAAGCTGCTACAGCGAACTCAAGAGCCTCACCCTGATTTGGCTTTGTGAGAAGACCGTGGATAAGACCACCAGAGAAAGAGTCACCACCACCTACACGGTCGATGATTGGATTAACGTCATAACGCTTTGACTGATAGAACTCCTTACCATCATAGATAAGAGCCTTCCAGCCATTATGTGTTGCAGAGAAAGACTCACGAAGAGTAGAAACAACGTACTTGAAGCCGAATGTCTCCTTCATCTGCTTGAAGATTCCCTCGTAACCAGCAGCATTAGTCTCACCACCCTCTACGTCAGCATCAGGCTTGAAACCAAGACAAAGCTCTGCATCTTCCTCATTACCGATACATACGTCAACATATTGCATGAGAGGACGCATGATAGAGATTGCCTTCTCTGAAGTCCAGAGTTTCTTACGGAAGTTGAGGTCAACAGAAACAGTTACTCCATGACGCTTTGCAGCCTCACAAGCGAGCTTTGTAAGCTCAGCAGCCTTATCTGAGATAGCAGGAGTGATACCTGACCAGTGGAACCAGTCTGCACCTTCCATGATTGCATCGAAATCGAAATCCTCCGGCTTAGCCTCAGCGATAGCAGAGTTTGCACGATCGTAGATAACCTTTGATGGGCGCATAGAAGCACCAGTCTCACAATAGTAAAGACCAACACGATCACCACCACGAGCAATATACTGTGTGTTTACGCCATAACGACGAAGTGCATTGACTGCAATCTGACCGATTTCATGTGTAGGGAGCTTGGAAACGAAATAAGCATCGTGACCATAGTTGGCACAGCTGATAGCTACGTTAGCCTCACCACCACCTGGGATGATACGGAAGATGTCAGTCTGAATGAAACGATCCTGACCATTTGGAGAAAGACGAAGCATTATTTCGCCCAAAGTTACTACTTTTGCCATAGTTAATTAAGAGAGTTAATTTGTATTAAGATTTAAAATTCCCAAAGCAAGAATTCCCGCAAGTTTTGTGCGCACACAACGCGGATTTCGGATGCAAAAATACGCATTTTTTACGAAAGAAAGAAATATTTCAAGAAAAAATACACTTTTTTCCCGTTTTTTATAAAAAAAATTAATTGTTAGTGCACACAATTCGTTTTTTTTCATTATTTTTGCACCCATATTTTTTTATATTAAATCACCTTCAACTTAAGGAATGTCACAGAATATGGATATCAATGACCTCAACGACGAACAGCCCATTGAGGCTGCTGCCGCAAAGAGAAGGGTAGGACGTCCCAAGGGTTCCACAAACGGTAGTGGAAAGAAGAAAAAAAGCACAAAGAAGACGAAGTCTGCAAAGAAAGCGTCAGCTAATCAGGAGAACAAGCGTCAACGTAAACGCGACAACACTGGTTCACTGCGTATCACCATCCGTGATATTGCAGAGAAAGCTGGTGTGAGTGTAGGTACCGTTGACCGCGTACTGCACAACAGACCTAACGTCTCACCAAAGGCATTGGTTAAGGTTCAGAAAGCCATCGAGGAGATGAACTATGAGCCTAACATGTATGCCAGTGCACTTGCCCACAACAAGGAGTACAATTTCTACTGTCTTATGCCTAAGCACGAAAGCGAAGCATACTGGGAAGAAGTAGAGGAAGGTCAGCTCCATGCCTGTGAGATGCGTCGTGACTTCAATGTGCACGCGCACATGTACTATTATAAACGTAAGGACGAACAAAGTTTCAAGGAGTGCTATGAAGCTATCCTCGAAGCTAATCCCGATGGCGTCGTAGTTGTTCCTGCAAAGTTGGAGGTTACACGTAAGTTTACAGATCAGTTGCATGAGCGCAGCATTCCTTTCATCATGCTCGACTCATATATGCCGGATCTCCGTCCGCTTGCATTCTACGGACAGGACTCTTTTGCCAGCGGTTACTTTGCAGCAAAGCTCCTTATGATGATTGCATCTAAGGAGAAGAGCATCATGCTGATGAAACAGACGATAGATGGTGTTAATGTTGCAAGCAAGCAGCAGGACAACCGTGAGGTGGGTTTCCGTCACTATATGAAGGATCATTTCCCTGAGATAACTATCGAAGTTGTTGATCTTCCATACGAGGCTTCACGCAAGGAATACACCCAGATTCTGAAGGATTTCTTTGACAACCATAAAGAGATTCACCATTGCGTCACACTCAATTCAAAGGCGCACCTCGTAGGTGACTATCTTCTGAAGAACAATCTGCGCAATGTCCAGATTATGGGTTACGATATGGTGGAGAAGAACGCCAATTGTCTTCGTCAGGGCAGTATCTCATTCCTCATTGCCCAGCACGGATACATGCAGGGATATTACAGCATTGATGCCCTTGCAAGAGCTATCATTCTGAAGAAGAACGTAAATCCCGTGAACTATATGCCTATCGAGGTGCTGTTCAAGGAGAACGTGGATTTCTACAGAAGAACACAGATCTAAAAGCCCCTATCACCATCCTTGGTGATAGGAACATACAATACAAAAAAACATTAAGAACTATTAAATCTAACACGAATGGAACAAGCATATCTGAAAATCAATCCCGCAGACTCTGTGGTTGTATGCCTCAGAGCCATGAAGGCTGGCGAGACCGTAACCGACGGAAACAACGAGGTCAAGCTATTGCAAGACACACCTGCCGGTCACAAGGTTCTTCTTATTGACAAGAAGGAAGGTGAGGACATCATCAAGTATGGCTACCCTATCGGTCATGCCATCAAGGATCTCAAGGCAGGAGAATGGGTAAACGAGAACAATCTCAAGACCAACCTCGCAGGAACTCTCGAATACACATACAATCCTGTTAATGAGAAACTCAGCATCCCTGTAGAGAACCGCACCTTCAAGGGCTATGTCCGCAAAAATGGTGATGTAGGTGTTCGAAACGAGATCTGGATTGTTCCTACCGTAGGTTGCGTAAACGGCATTGCGGAGCAGTTGGCAAAGGAACTCGAAACTGAAACTCGCCTTGATGGCATTGATGCTGTTCATGCCTGGCATCACAACTACGGTTGCTCTCAGCTCTCTGAGGATCACGAGGCAACACGTAAGATTCTTCGTGACATCGTGCTCCACCCTAATGCAGGTGCCGTGCTCGTTCTCTCCCTCGGATGCGAGAACAATCAGCCAGACGATTTCATGGCTATGCTTGGTGACTATGACAAGGAGCGCATCCAACTCGTTGTGACACAAAAGGTTGAAGGTGACGAGTTAGAATATTGCATGGACATTCTCCGTAAGATGTACGCAATATGCAAGGAGGACAAGCGTGTTGATGTTCCAGTAAGTAAGCTCCGCGTAGGACTTAAATGCGGTGGTTCAGACGGATTCTCTGGCATTACCGCCAATCCTCTTGAAGGCGAGTTCTCCGACTGGCTCGTTGCACAGGGTGGCACAAGCATCCTCACCGAGGTTCCTGAAATGTTCGGTGCAGAGACTATCCTCATGAATCGTTGCGAGAACCGTCAGCTATTCGAGCAGACAGTTTCTCTTATCAATAACTTCAAGAACTACTTCCTCTCACATGGTGAGCCTGTTGGCGAGAACCCATCTCCGGGCAACAAGGCTGGTGGTATCTCTACACTTGAGGACAAGGCTCTCGGTTGCACTCAGAAATGCGGTCGTGCTCCTGTAAGTGGTGTTCTCGAATATGGCGACCGCTTGCAGACATCTGGCCTTAACCTTCTCTCTGCTCCGGGCAACGACCTCGTAGCAGCAACGGCTCTTGCTTCCGCAGGATGCCATCTGGTACTCTTCTCAACAGGTCGCGGAACTCCTTTCGGCACTTTCGTTCCAACGATGAAGATTTCCACGAACTCCGACCTCTACAATCGCAAGAAGAACTGGATAGACTTCAACGCTGGTCAGCTCGTTGACGGCAAGACGATGAAGGAACTCGTTCCTGAGTTTATCGACAAGATCCTTGCCGTTGCAAGTGGTGAACCTGCACGCAATGAGGTGAACGGTTATAGCGAAATCTCTATTTTTAAGAATGGAGTGACACTGTAACATGTACAATGTACCATTTACAATTTACAATTTAGCTAGCGCAGTAAGGGCATGGTTCAACAAAATAAATGAAACAATGTCTAAATGATAATTGTACATGGTACATGGTAAATTGTAAATAAAGAAGATGCTCAATCTCTCTCCACTAATCGTCTTTGTAGTCCTCTATCTCGCAACATCAATCATTGCGGGCGACTTCTACAAACTACCAATCACCGTGGCATTCACGCTTTCAAGCATCTATGCCATAGCTATTTCACGGGGTATATCGTTGGAAAAACGCATAGAGACATTCAGTCGTGGAGCAGGACAGAAGAACATCATGCTCATGATCTGGATATTCGTACTTGCAGGTGCCTTCGCGAAATCTGCAAAGGATATGGGCTGTATTGACGCGACGGTGAACCTCACACTTTATGCACTTCCTGCTAATATGCTGCTTGCAGGTCTGTTCCTTGCAGCATGTTTCATATCCCTAAGCGTAGGAACGAGCGTAGGCACAATAGCCGCCCTCACACCTATCGCCGTGGGCATAGCCCATTCCACAGGCTCAAATGTCGCCCTACTTACTGCAATTGTAGTGGGAGGCTCTTTCTTCGGTGATAACATGTCGTTTATAAGCGACACAACCGTAGTAGCCACGCAGACACAGGGCTGCAAGATGAGCGATAAGTTCAAGGCTAACATACGCATCGTTGCCCCAATAGCATTCATAACATTCATCATCTACATGGTGATGGGAAGGAATATAAGCGTGCCGCAAGAAATACCCGATGTGGAATTTGTCAAAATCATTCCATATCTCTTCGTTCTCGTCATCGCCCTCTATGGTGTAAACGTGCTCATGGTACTGTCAATCGGCATATTACTGACCGGCATCATCGGAATGACATCAGGCAACTACGACTGCATTGCATGGTTCACAAGTATGGGCGACGGAATAGTGGCAATGGGCGAGCTGATAATAGTGACAATGATGGCTGGCGGACTTCTTGAACTTATTAAGGAGAACGGTGGTATCGTCTTTATCATCAACAAGATAACGCATCTGGTTAAAGGAAGGCGTGGAGCAGAACTTTCAATAGGCATCCTCGTTTCGCTGGTCAATGTATGTACCGCCAACAACACCGTGGCTATTATCACCGTAGGCGGTATCGCCAAGGACATAGCAGAGCGTTTCGGCGTAAAATCCAAGCGAGCAGCATCTATCCTCGACACATTTTCATGCGCCACACAGGGACTTCTCCCCTATGGTGCTCAGATACTGATAGCAAGCGGACTTGCCGCTGTTAATCCGATAAACATCATCGAGTATCTCTACTACCCTGTCCTTCTGGGTATCGGGGCTTTGGTGTATATCGTGTTAAATAATAAAATGAAAAGTGAAAAATGAAAATACAGGTTAGTATTTTAGTGAATAGTGAATAACGAATAGATAATAATACTTAATACTGGCTAACGCCCTTATGCAGATTTCGTTCTGGTGGCTACCAGTATTAAATACTATTCACTTTTCACTATTAACTATTCACTTACAAGTGTAATTTGTATTTTATAATTTTTCATTGTTCATTTTTAATTTAAAATAATTTACATGTTTCCTACAATCCAGGAAAACTTCACCATTCTGCTTCGTGCAGGTGCGTTCGGCATTATTGACGAGCACATCAAACCTATGTCCAGTTTCAAATGGAACAAACTCATAGCTACCGCGAAGAAACTTGGCATCCACGGTTACATTGTAACAGGAGCACAACTTCTGAAAGACGATCCACTACTTCCCTCAGATATCAACATTCCTACTCCAAAGGAAAGGTTTGAATATCCGGAAACTGCCCTCTATGGTTTCTTGTCCTCACGACGCTACCGCAAGATCAGCGAACAGGAGAAGCACAACATAGATTGTAGTACGGAGACTCTTAACTTCCTGCATCTGCTTGTAGCCAACATAGACCTTATCATCACGAAGGATATGTCCCTATCAGGTGTTATTGCCGTGGGCGAATATCTCAGAACCAAAGGCAACCGCGTGGACTTCGTCAAGCTAAACCAATGGATCAGTAGTCTCGGCATAGCTCAGGCGGCTTCATTCATCGGCCACATGCTCATCGAGCTCTTCGATTTCGAGACCGAGGAACTGGAGTTCATGACAAGGACATACAAGAAACCGCTCATTCACTATGAACGTCTTCTCGACAATGCCTTCAACCCACAGCATAAGTTCCGCAGGGCTTCAAGGCTAAACCTCGCATTCATCGAGACTTCAAGCTATCACCTGCTTAATTTCAAGACAAGAATTACTGATATAGAAGAATAAACCAACCAACAGCCCCTCACCTGCCCTACGGGCATCCTCTCCCCAAGGGGCGAGGAGGAAGTTAGTACTTCCAATCATGCCCCTTAGCGAACAAATGTAACTTTTCCCTCGCCCCCTGGGGAGAGGGTGCCTGAAAGGCGGGTGAGGGGCCGTTTTTATTATGAAACTGCATCAACTCTACCCTATCCTCCGTAACCACCAGAAACTGTCAGAAAGGCGTTCGCCAATGCTGACACAAGGAAAGGTGGCAAAGTTCATGACATACCTCATGATCGCCCTGCTGGTGATGTATCTCATCGGCATATCCATTACCTTTGCACTCATCGCTACCGATGTGAAGAGCTCAACGGCATACGAGTTCATGTACTCATTCCTGCCATTCGCCATGACGCTCGACTTCTTCGCACGCTTCATGCTCCAGCAGACACCATCGCAGCAAGTCAAGCCATACGCGCTACTGCCAATCCCGCGCTATACGTGCATCGACTTCTTCATCATCCGTTCCCTACTCTCCTACGGCAATCTGGTGATGATGTTCCTCTATGTGCCCTTTGCACTCATGGCAGTAGTCTTTGCCGAAGGCATAGGCCTCACCACATTATTCCTCCTTGGCTTCTATGTCATCGAACTGATCATCTCTCAGGCATACTCCATCTTCCGCACCCTCGTAAGCCACAACATGCTATACTGGATAGGAATAGTCCCAGTTCTGGCACTCCTGGCATCCCCGCTCTTCTTCAATGCCGACTGGACGCTAACCGTGAACTTCGAACACCTCTTTCGCGGCTATGCCCATCTTGGCGGATGGATATGCAAGGGCAATGCCATAGCATGGGGCTCAATGCTCATCATCCTCGGCATCGTGACAGCCATCAACCGACGCTTGCAGCATAAGCTCGTGTATGCGGAGCTCTCACGCGAAGAGAAGGCAATGAAGGTAAGCACGAAGCAGAGCTTCAAGTTCCTCAACGAATGGGGAATAATAGGCGAGTTCCTACGTCTGGAAATGTTCTCCATACGCCGAAACAAGAACGTGCGCAAAACCTTTATCTCATCCAACGTAATAGTACTGATGCTCAGTCTCGTATGCTCCTTCAGCTCCGTATATGACGACCTCGGAATGGTGCGTTTCTGGCTCATCTACAACTTCTCCATCTACGGAGCCATGATGCTGCTGCGCATCATGACATTCGAGGGCAACTACATCGAGCGTCTGATGATGGGGCACCATGCCATCGAGAAACTGCTCACCGCCAAGTTCTATTTCTACAGCGCCATACTCATGTTCCCGTTCCTTCTGATGATCCCGATGGTCATCACGGGCAAGGCAAGTCTGCTCATGCTCTTCTCCTACATGGCATTCACGGCAGGCGTAGGCAATTTCCTGTTCATGCAGCTCGCCGTATATAACAAGCAGACAGCCCCGCTCAACCAGAAATTCATAGGCAGGACAATGGTAGAGAACAGTTGGATCATGATACTCATCGAGGTACTCGCATTCACCATGCCCCTTCTTCTTGTCAAGATATTCATGGTCTTTGCATCCGAGAACACCGCCTACATCATCCTCCTTGTCATAGGCCTCACATTCATCGGCACCCACCGCCTATGGCTCGGCAACATCTACAAGCGCCTCAACGAGCGTAAATACGAGAACATCGAGGCAATGATGACTACAAGATAATTTGAAAATACCATTCAGCAAAGAGCTTGTCCTAATCGCTATTGGGATAGGCTTTTTCTGCTTTACATAGTGCTCATCGCCACGAGCCTTGGAACATCTCGACCTTTATATCTCCGATATAGGGAACGGATTTACAACGGATTTACAACGGATCTGAAACGGAGGTGAGGAGGTCAAAGGTCAGAGTTTAGAGTTTAGAGTTTAGAGCTCAGAGCTTAGAGTTGATACCTTTGGCGATGGCCGTGCGCCGAATGGTTTTCTTCAATCTTCACTCTTCGTTCATCTCTTTTCATGCTGCAAAATTACAACAAAAATCCCGAACACCACCATCTAACACGGGAAAAAACATGTCAGATTCAAAAAAAACTCGATTTCAAGTCTGTAACTTACAGATACACAGAAGAATATTTTCGGAAACATTTCAAGGAACATCTCTATCTAACATGTAACTGTTAGAGAAACAAGGGAGGGGGGGTATATTTGTCTTGTATAGCCAAAATAATAATATAATATAATATATTATATTATTATTTTGAAGTTAGGAACGGGGGGTGTCACCCTGTCCCTATTTTTCCTAACAGTGATATGTTAGATGCCATTCTGAGCCTCCTGTTAGGGGTGAATCTAACAAGTCATGAAATATTTTAGTTTCGTGATTGATTATAAATCATACTTTTTACTTGTCTTTTACGACCAAAGAACACACAAAACGTGGCAAAATACCCGTTTCCCGATCATTTTTTCGTGTTCAATTTTCGTTCTTGCTGACGCTGTGGTTTCAATCCACACCGTCTTTCTTCTTGTTTGTTTGAGCACATATCTAACATGTAACTGTTAGGATAAACAGGGACAGGGGGTAACATAATGCCGACGCTGAACGATTCGTTCACCGTCGGTTTCAGAACTGCGATAAAGAAAATCCTTGAGTAAATCTAACACGAGAAGATAAAACCACATTCGTGATTTACGAATCTGGTTTCAAATAGTTAACGTGAGTTCGACGAATTCATGCGGACAAGTCCTGAAAGAACGACACCTATTGAATTTATCTATGGTTTTCTTATTTTCGCATTTATATTCTGTATCAAAACATGATGCAATCAAGTGGTGCACCGATTCAGTGCGTTGGTTTGTAGTTAAAGAGCAATGAGGTGGCGAATCCCATCCCCATCGGCTCAAAGAAAAAGCTTATGCCCATTTTGGACATAAGCTTTTTACTATACAAATATCAAAGTTTTACATTCAAGAAACACACCCACACCCTACTATTCGACCGTTTCCCTCCTTTTTTTCGCTTTTTTCTTGCTTTCTTTACTTTTTTCGGGATTTTTTTCGTAACTTTGCAACTCGAAAAGTCTAAAGACTAAGGTCTAAGGACTAAGGTAAACAGAAATTGAAATTAAACAAAAATATAACATGTTACGTATAGCATTACAGTCCAAAGGACGTCTTTTTGAAGATTGTATCGATCTCCTCACTGAGGCAGACATAAAGGTTAGCTCAAGCAAGCGCGTTCTGCTTGCAAAATCAGGAAACTTCCCTCTCGAAGTGCTCTATCTTCGTGATGATGATATCCCACAGAGCGTTGCTATGGGCGTTGCCGACATCGGTATCGTAGGCGAGAATGAATATCTTGAGCGCAACGAGGACGCAGAGGTAGTTAGCCGTCTCGGTTTCTCTAAGTGCCGTCTTTCCCTCGCTATCCCAAAGGCTATTGAATATACTGGTCTTGACTGGTTCAACGGCAAGAAGATTGCAACTTCATACCCTGGCATCCTCCGTCGTTTCCTCAACGAGAAGGGTATCAATGCCGAGATTCACGTAATCACTGGTAGCGTGGAGATTGCTCCTGGCATCGGACTTGCTGATGCTATCTTCGACATCGTTTCAAGTGGTTCTACACTTGTAAGCAACAATCTCGCTGAGGTTGAGGTTGTTACTGAGAGCGAGGCACTCCTAATTGCAAACAAGAATCTCTCAGCAGAGAAGCGTGAGGTGCTTAAAGAGATGCTCTTCCGTTTCGAGGCTGTTAAGAGCGCAGAGGGTCAGAAGTATGTCCGCATGAACGCTCCTAAGTCAAAGCTCAAGGACATCATCGCTGTTCTCCCAGGTCTCAAGAGCCCAACTATCATCCCTCTCGCTGACGAGGACTGGTGCTCTGTTCATGCCGTTATCGGTCAGAAGGTTTTCTGGGAGATTATCGGCAAGCTCAAGGAACTTGGTGCACAGGGCATACTCGTTACTCCGATTGAGAAGATGATATTGTAGAATAACGGCCCCTCACCTGCCCTATGGGCATCCTCTCCCCAAGGGGCGAGGAGGAAGTTACATTTGTTCGCTGATAAGGCGTGATTAGAAATACTAACTTTTCCCTCGCCCCTTGGGGAGAGGGTGCCCGCAGGGCGGATGAGGGGCTGTAGGTCTTTTTTAATATGAATTTCATTAAATATCCCTCACAGGAACAGATAAAGAAGATCATCGAGCGTCCGCACCTCGATGTCTCTCAGCTCAATGCCACCGTTGCATCAGTCCTCGCTGACGTGAAGGAGAACGGTGACAAGGCAGTCATTGCATACGAAGAGAAGTTCGACCACGTTAAGCTCGCATCCCTCGCAGTAACCGAGGCTGAGATTGACGAGGCTGAGGCTCTCGTGTCTCAGGATCTCAAGGATGCTCTCATCCTTGCGCATGAGAACATTGCGAAGTTCCATGAGTCACAGAAATTTGAGAGCACTAAGGTTGAGACAGCTCCCGGTGTGGTATGCTGGCAGAAGAGCGTTGCCATCGAGAAGGTAGGTCTCTACATTCCGGGCGGCACAGCACCTCTTTTCTCTACCGTCCTCATGCTCGCTACTCCTGCGAAGATTGCAGGATGCAAGGAGATTGTGCTCTGCACACCTCCGAACCGTGAGGGCAAGGTGAACCCTGCCATCCTCATGGCTGCACGCGTGGCTGGCGTGAGCAAGATTTTCAAGGCAGGTGGCGTTCAGGCTATCGGTGCAATGGCATACGGCACGGAGTCAGTTCCGAAGGTTTATAAGATTTTCGGTCCGGGCAACCAGTTCGTTATGGCAGCAAAGCAGCAGGTATCACTCCATGATGCAGCTATCGACATGCCAGCAGGTCCTTCTGAGGTATGCGTCATTGCCGATGAGACAAGTAACGCAGCATTCGTTGCAGCCGACCTTCTCTCTCAGGCAGAGCACGGTATCGACTCTCAGGTTATCCTCATCTCTACCTCAGAGGATATGATTCATCAGGTGGAGAAGGAACTCGAAACACAGCTTGCAGCACTACCTCGTCACGAGATTGCGGAGAAGACACTCGTAAACTCTAACTTCGTACTCGTACACGACAAGGAGGAGGCAATGGCTCTCAGCAACGCATACGCTCCAGAGCATCTTATCATCGCTACATCTGACTTTGAGGCTCTCGCTGAGAAGGTTATCAATGCTGGTAGCGTGTTCCTCGGTAACTTTGCGTGTGAATCTGCGGGCGACTATGCCAGCGGAACGAACCATACACTTCCTACCCACGGATATGCCCTTGCATACAACGGTGTCAACCTCGACTCCTACAACCGCAAGGTAACATTCCAGCATCTGACGGAGGAAGGAATAAAATCTATCGGTCCTGCCGTGGTATGCATGGCAGAGAATGAGCAACTTGAAGCCCATGCCAATGCAATGCGCCTGCGTGTGAAGAATTGTTTTAAGGAGTAATAAGGAGTACAAGAAGTTCAAGGAGTACAAGACGATAGTCTAAGACAATTGAAAATTGTTTGCTCTATGACTCAAAGCGATAATACTATCGTCTTGTACTACTTAAGCGACTTTAGGAGCGTCACTCCTTGTACTCCTTGAACTCCTAAACCCGAACTACAACAGATGGCATACACCAAAGACGAACTTTTAGCTCTCGTAAGAGAGGCAGGCAGTGAGATGACGCTTCGACAGAAGCTTCGTCTCACTGTGCTTTTGGCCATACCTGCTATCATCGCGCACATATCTATCATCGCCATGCAGATGATAGACGCGGCGATGCTCGGACACCTGAGTACGACTAAGGCTTCTGCCGTAGGTCTCGTCTCTACAACCATCTGGCTTTTCGGTGGACTTTCCGCTGCATTTGCAGCAGGTTTCTCGGTACAGGTGGCACATCGTGTAGGTGCAGGTGACAACAAAGGTGCACGTAGCGTGATAAGGCAAGGTCTCTTTTCTGGCATAATCTTTGCTATCTTGCTTGGTAGCATAGGCTTAGCCATCGCACCTCACCTCCCCCATTGGCTCGGCGCTTCCGAAACAATATGCCACGATGCTTCTCGATACTTCACCATATTCAGTCTCGGACTACCTTTCACAATAACCAATAACATTGCGGCAGGAAGTCTCCGTTGTTCTGGCAACGTGAAAGTGCCAAGCATTCTGATGGTTATCATGTGTTGCCTCGACATTTGCTTTAACTACATTTTCATATACCGCATGGATATGGGAACTGACGGGGCTGCCCTCGGAACGCTCTTAGCATACGTCATCATAGTAATCTTCATGGTGGGATATATGACTCTCAAGGATAAGCTCCTTAACTTCCGTCAGGATGAGGTGCTTGATTTCATTCCGAAGGTGAAGATATTGAAGAAAACAGGCAGAATCGGTTTCCCTATCGGATTGGAGCGCGGAGTAATGTGTACGGCTCAGATTGCCATCTCAAGCATCATCGCCCCTCTCGGAAGCATAGCCATAGCTGCCAATACTTTCGCTATCAATGTTGAAAGCCTATGCTATATGCCAGGGCACGGTGTGGCAGAAGCGGCAACAACGCTCGTAGGGCAGAGCAAGGGCGCAAGCAAGCGTGAGCTCATGCACTCCTTCGCATGGATATGTATGGCACTCGGTGTCGGCATAATGGCATTCATGGGATTAATAATGTGGCTGTTTGCTCCGGAAATGATGTCGCTCATCACTCCAGATAAGACTGTGATAGACTTAGGTGCTGATATTCTCAGGATCGAGGCATGGGCAGAGCCAGGATTCGCTGCTGCAATAGTGGCAATGTCAGTATTCGTAGGAGCAGGCAAGCCTCTCATCCCTTCGCTTATGAACTTAGGTAGCATCTGGTTAGTCAGGGTATCGCTTACTCTCCTACTCGCCCCTACCATGGGACTCAGAGGCGTATGGATTGCAATGGCAATAGAACTATGCTTCCGTGGCACTATCTTCACCGCACGACTTTGCACAAGGAAGTGGTCCTTTATAAAGGACAGAAGTAAGTTAAATGATAAAATGAAAAATTAAAAATGAAAAATACAGGTTTGTATTTTCGCGTATAGCCATTACCTATAAAATGTAACTTGTATTTTATAATTTTTCATTGTTCATTTTTAATTTAAAAGTAGAATGCAAACGATAAGGAACAAGGAATATGGAGGCGAACGCCCTCTATACGCATCTCACAACCTCCGTCTGGAGAATGTCACCATACATATAGGTGAATCCAGCATCAAGGAGTCAAGCAACATCGAGGCGGAGAATTGCCGCTTTGAAGGAAAATACGTGTTTTGGGAAACGCGAGGTTTCCGCGTTCATAAATGTCTCTTCACCGAAAGCGCACGCTCATCACTCTGGTACTCTTCCGACTGCCGAATGACAGACTGCAAGGTAGAAGCACCGAAGATGTTCCGTAGAATGAAAGGTATCTACGTTGAGAACACAGACTTCCCTAATGCGGCGGAGACATTCTGGGATTGCTCAGACATTACGTTGAAGAACGTAAAAATAGCAAATGCCGACTACCTCTTCATGCACTCTCACGGCATACGCATCGACAACTATCGTCAGGACGGCAACTACTCTTTCCAATATGCGAAGAACGTGGAGATCCACAATGCCGTCATCAACTCGAAGGATGCCTTTTGGGAGTCAGAGAACGTGACTCTCGTGGATTGCGAGGTGAATGGCGAATACCTCGGCTGGTATGCTAAGAATATGCGTCTCGTGCGTTGTCACCTCACAGGTGAACAGCTTCTCTGCTATGTTGACGGTCTCACCCTCGAAGACTGCACCTTTGGTGAGGATGCCAACCTCATGTTTGAATACTCCACGGTAAATGCCACTATCAACGGCAATGTGACAAGCATCAAGAACCCGACATCAGGCACAATCACCGTAAACGGAAAATGCGGTGAGGTTATCTTTGATGAGAATCAGAAAGAGCCGAAGGATGCAAAATTGATAATTAAAAAGTAGAAAATAAAAAGTAAAAAGTATAATTACCCTATGCAGGGAACGGCCTATAACCGTAAATACTAATCATACTTTTTAACTTTTACTTCTTACATTTTACTTTAAAAATGATGAACTTTGATTTGCCCATAGATCGCTTTGGCACAAACTGCTATAAGTACGATACAATGCCATATCCTGACACCATTCCATTATGGGTGGCAGATATGGACTTCGAGACAGCTCCCATAGTAACAGACGCATTGAAGAAGCGCCTTGAACATGGTTGTTTCGGATATACAGCTGTGCCAGACTCATTCTACGAGGCTACTATCAACTGGTTTGGCAAGCGTCATGGCTGGAAACCAGAACGCAACTGGTTCATTTACACATCAGGGGTTGTTCCTGCCATTTCAGCCATCATCAAGGCTATGACCCAGCCGGGAGATAAGGTATTGGTTCAGACACCTGTGTATAACTGCTTCTTCTCTTCCATCCGCAACAATGGATGCATTGCGGAAGAAGCACCTCTCACGATCTCTGGCAATGACTACATAATCGACTTTGAGGCTTTCGAGCATCATTGTACCGATGAAAAGACGAAGGTGTTCATCTTGTGCAATCCTCATAATCCTGCTGGACGAGTATGGAGTGCCACAGAACTTCAGAAGATGGGCGAGATATGCAAGCGCAACGGTGTTTTCATCATTGCAGACGAGATACATTGCGAGTTTGTGAACCCTACCCTATCACGCACACCTGAACTATCTGCAATAACAGGTGAGGAAAAGCCTAAGTATCATCCATTCATGAGCGTGAGCGATGCTCAATGCGCGGTCTGCGTATCTCCATCCAAAGCTTTCAATATCGCAGGACTTCAGATAGCGAATATCATAGTAAAGGATGACTCCATACGCCGTCGTGTGGATCGTGCCATTAACATTAACGAGGTGTGTGATGTAAATCCATTCGGTGTCATCGCCCTTCAGGCTGCCTATACCCAGAGCGGCGAGGAATGGCTCAACGCATTGAACGACTACATCTACGCCAATTACGACTATGTTCGACATTGGCTCTCGGAGTATCATCCAGAGTGGAAAGCCGTCACACTCGAAGGCACCTACCTCATGTGGGTGGATGTCTCTGCAAGCGGAATGGACGGCGATGCCTTTGCCGAGAAACTCCTGCACGATCACCATATCTATGTGAACTCAGGTTCTCATTATGGCAAGGCAGGAAAGAACTTCATCCGCATCAATCTCGCCACGCAGAAGGCTAAGTTGGAAGAAGCGTTAGCGAGAATGGATAAATAAGGCCTCTCCCCCCGCCCTCCCCCGTAGGGAGGGAGCCAGAGAACCACCTTCTAATTGATAATTAATAATGAATAATTTATAAACAATAGTCCTTTTGCCTTCCGACTCCCTCCCTACGGGGGAGGGCGGGGGGAGAGGCCATAATTCTTTTAACAATATGAAATCTCTTCAAGAATTAACCCGACCTAACATCTGGTCACTCGCTCCATATAGTAGTGCGCGAAACGAATACAGCGGAAAAGCCGCACACGTATTCCTCGATGCAAACGAGAATCCATACAACGATCCAAACAACCGCTACCCAGACCCTCTCCAGTTGCAGGTGAAGGAGCGAATCTCACAGGTCAAGAATGTTCCAGTAGAGTGCATCTTCCTCGGAAATGGCTCAGACGAGGCTATCGACCTCGTATATCGTTGTTTCTGCGAGCCTAAGGTGGATAATGTTGTTGCCATCGAACCAACATACGGTATGTATAAGGTATGCGCAGACATCAATGACGTGGAATATCGTCCTGTACTCCTTGACGAGCACTTCCAGATTGATGCAGAGACTCTTCTCGCTGCTTGCGACGATAACACTAAAGTTGTGTGGTTCTGTTCTCCCAACAACCCAACAGGTAACGCAATCAACCGTAAGGCCATCTTTGATGTCCTTCAGAAATTTCAGGGCTTAGTCATCGTGGACGAGGCATACATAGATTTCTCACAGGAAGATAGCATCACGAAGATGCTTGGTCGTTTCCCTAACCTCATCGTGCTTCAGACACTCAGCAAGGCATGGGGTTCAGCGGCTATCCGTTGCGGTATGGCATTCGCATCAAAGGAGATCATCGACATCTACAACAAGGTAAAGTACCCTTACAACATCAACCGTCTCACACAGGAGGCTGCACTTGAGCGTCTGAACAATACATTCGAAGTGGAGCAATGGGTAAGCCTTCTCCTTCAGGAGCGTGGTCGTATGTTGTCAGCATTTGCCGACCTTCCAATCTGCAAGCGCATCTACCCTACCGATGCCAACTTCTTCCTTGCAGAAATGGAAGATGCACAGAAGGCATACGACTATCTTGTGGATAAGGGCATAATCGTCCGCAACCGCACACGAATAACACTCTGTAAGAACTGTCTCCGCATCACCATCGGTACAAAGGCAGAGAATACTGAATTGATTGCAGCATTGCGCACTATGTAATCAACATATCCAGAATACATAAAACAAAAGCGGTATTACATTTATGTGCAATACCGCTTTTACTTGTTTCGTAACTGACAAGAAAGAAGAAAGAGCGAGGAAACGCTTTTCCACACTCTTTCCCAATTAACCTAATTTACAAACCCAAATAATGAAATCTCTCACACTTTCTTTTTTATATACTAAACTAACGAACGAATTTCTTACCATTTGTGATATAAATCTCACCGCTACGAGGATTCACCTTCTGACCAAAGAGGTTATACACGTTTGCATTCTCAGCCTGTGCATCAGCATTAAGCTCGTAGATTGCTGTGCTAACTCCGTCATTAAGAGTGATTTTCATTGACTTACCTCTTGCATAGCTTGCATCTGATGTATCAAACCAAGCTCTGTATGGATTCACCTTTACGGCATTCTCTGCCCACCAGAACTTATTCTGAGCGATGAAATAGATATCCTTCATACCTTCCTGCATTGTATATGAACCCTTTATCTTCCAGTTTGAAAGAGTCTCTATCTCGTTGAGAACAGGATTGATTGCTGTGTTTGAACCGCTAAGAACGATCTTATCGCCACGATTCTTCATCACTACCATTGGAGTACCTGCCGGGATAACACCTGACTCATATTCCATAAATGAAAGTTCGTCGAAACCAGCTCCATTAAGATAGTAGAGTGTATAGTCCTTGTTTGTTGAATCATAATCAACATCGAAAGGAACAACAACCGTACCCCAGTCTGATGTCATATTGCGTGAATAGTTGATCTTACCAAAGGTATCTTCTGGATAGTCAGCAAGTTCCTTGCCATCCTCAAGATTGAATACTCCACCCATGAAGCGGAAAGAAACAGTCTGGTCATCCTCGTTCTTTGTGATATTGGTAATGGAGAATGCCTCTGCCATTTCCTCGCCAGAATAATTATTGAAAGCAGCAACGCTGGTAACCCCATCAATGCCAGGGTAAATATCAGCTCTGATACTATTTCTGAAATCGCTCAATGTGATGGAAGGATTGGTCTCGTATGTGTACCATGCAAGAACCCTACCGTCAGCAGGAACAAGCGTTACGTTTGGATGACCATAGACATTATTTGGTGTCATGCTCAAACCACCAGGAGTAGATGTGACATGCATGATAAGCATACCATTGTTGTACAGATTGTTAAGATAGTAATTCCACCCATCATATCCCGTATGCTCAATGGTATAGTACTCGTACGGATCAGCAGGATTTGTGATTCTGTAAGCCTTGCCACCCTTGTTCAGAGGTGCCAAAGTTACGTTTTGAGCCTCTGTAAGTTCTTCATTCTCAACCCATCCCATATACTCACGCTCCCAGGCTGTGTATTGGCATGGCCACATTCCGTTGTAGAGGTTCTCGCCACCGTCCATGAGATCCCATTCCTCTGGACCGCAGTTGTCGAAATCAGCCTCGCCATTTACATCCGTTGGCGTGTAGCCCAGAGTCCAGTAAAGGTCAGGAAGTCCGAGACCATGACTCATCTCATGACAGAAGACACCGATACCGGCACGTATAGGCTCGCCCTGGAAGCTATTTGTTGCAAGCTCATTGGAAACACCAATTATATTGACGGTCTTACCCTCCTGAGTAGAAAAAGTTCTGTTGCACCAGCAAGCAGGCCAGACATCATTCCTGTTACCGCTGAGGTTAGCCCCTGTTCCTGCATAAAGTACATACACGAGATCCGCATTGCCATCGTTGTTACTATCGTACTTTGAGAAATCAATATCTGGATCAGCCAACTGAATAGCCTCCTTAAGCAGATAGCTCGTTCTGCCGCTTGCCTTACCGTAATAATCATGCTCGCGTGATGTCGTATAAGGACCATAGAGGTCGAATACAGGAGTGAACTTACCATAGCTCGCATCAACAAAATACTGGCGTACAGAGCTATATCCCTTGAATCTTGTCTCTGAGGTATAAGGAGTTTTTGTTGTTCCGTTGAAGTATTCCTCGAATATCTCATAGAGCTTTTCCTTGTCACCATTGCCAAGAACAAACTGCTTGTCAGTATAGTTCATAAGGATTATAGGAATATGAATCTCACCCATGTGAGGACTGAAGTTTTTCTTGTCAAGAAGTGCTACTGCGTTCCTTCTTGTCCTTACTGAATTGTCAGCCTGAGCCTGGAAAGCAGCCTTGTCCTGAGCTGCGATAGCTGCATTTTCAGCCTTCGTACGGTCACACTCATCATGTGCAAGGATTCCTGTGCTTACAAGATCACCCTTCACTACCTTGGCGATATAGTATTCTGACTCATTGCGCACGAGAAGCACGCCGTCAGTTGTCTGGTACCATGAGAAATTCTCATCACCCAGAAGCTGTATCGTTACTGTCATTCCATCAGGCTGGAAGACTAACATTGGAGTACCAGCAGACTTTGCTGCCCACGCATTAAGAATGTAGATAAATGCGAAAATAAATGTAACAAGTCTTTTCATAGATAAATAAGGCGTTTGGAAATAAATGTGTAATTGTATTCTCTAATATGTTTGTAGGGGAAGTCGAGAGTCATTTGCCTTGACCTTTTCACTAAGGCATTCAATTTTTTTCTATTCTATTCCTTTTTGATTTTTCATCTTACCCTTTAGCTTTTCGGCCTTCGGCCGTTATGACTATTTCTCGTTAATCCACTTTAATATTTGCTCGGCATGGATCTTTGTCTTAATTTCTTTAGGCTGGAACACCTTTTCTATTATCCCCTGTTCGCTTACAAGGTAGGTGGTTCTCAGGATTCCTATTGTTTTTCTGCCGCAAGCCACTTTCTCGCCCCAGCATCCCAACTGCTGAAGAAGCGTGGTATCTGTATCCGCTATCAATGGAAAGTCAAGTCCTTGTGTGTCCGCAAACTTCTTCTGAAGTTCAACTTTGTCTTTGCTCACACCGACGATGCTATATCCCGCGGCTTCCAGTTCTTGCTTGTGGCTCTGCAACGAACAAGCCTCTGCCGTGCATCCACTCGTATTCGCTTTCGGATAGCTGTATAGTATCAGCTTCTTTCCTGCGAAATCGCTTGCTTTTATCGTATTCCCGTTCTGGTCTATTCCCAGGATGTCGGGTATTCTATCACCTATGTCCATAATATAATGTGTATTTATGGTTCTTGTTTGGGTTTATGCTGCAAATGTACACATTTTTTTTTATATTTCAAAATTTTTATTGCTTTATTTTGCGTTTTTTTTTGCTTTCACGGAAAAATTGTGTACCTTTGCAGCATAATTAACAATTATTTGGGATTTGAGAAACTTTTTACGACTATATGCACTACCTTTGCTGATGATGTTCAGTTTTTCGATACAGACATTCGCACAGCCTGTACCGAAGCCTGATTTCGATGCTTATTTCCGCACTCTATACGAGAACGCCCTTCAGTATAATCTCGTAAACGATAGTATCTTCCTGCCAACCGACAGGAAGTCGTGGGTGAAGCTCTTTCTTCGCCGTTCTGACCGACTTCGCGGCATGTTCAAGGAAAACAACCAACTGATAAGGCACATGGAGGACTATGTAAGTCAGGACACCTCTCTTATAGATACTGCTATCTACTACCCTATCAGCCGTACTCTGCACGACATCGTCAGCAAGCAGATTCTGGATCCATTCATTCTTGAGCCTTTCATCAACAAGATGCTGCCCGACTACGAAAGACGTGGCGGCACGGATATGTATTACATATACAATGCTATCGCTGAGCTCAACTTCCACTATGCCGTTTCCTCTGATACGGCAGGACTCAGAATCCACACCAAGTATCACAAGAAGATAACAGCGTGGAAATGCGATAATCCGACTATCGATTACTATAAGCTCAAGGCTATATCCTACATAGCTTTGCTTCGCAACCAACTCGTACAGGAAAAAGTCATCTCAATAGATGAGTTCTACGAGAACTATGAGCGTGCCATAAGATTCAATGACTCCATACCACAGGAATACCGTCATGATCCGATAATACGCACAAACATGGCATGGGCTAACATACGAAAGGACAACATAGTGCACAACTATTACCTTTACTACTACCCCGTAGGTACAAACGAAAAGGCTGACTCAATATATCGTGACTATATCGTAAAGTATGAGGGCAGACCTGTAAAGTCGCTTTCAAGGCCGATTTTCACATACCTTATTATAAAGATGGGCATGGAGCCTGAGAATGCAAATCACTACACATTACTCGCAGACTCCCTCTTCGATAAGGCATACCAATCAAGGATTGACCAGATGATAGCACAGCGAATCATATATCCTGGTGATTTGGTACAATATCTCTATGACCTTATATATATGGTGGACACCTCCACCCTACCATTCGATCAGAAGCACGAACTTATGTGCAAGTATCTGGAATGTGCCAAGAAGGTGATAACGATCATCATAATGAACAACTCGCAGATGTCATACTCTGCGGTAAGACCTCTCGAGAAATTCACCACATACAACCGAGTGATGAAATACCTCACCACGGGCGAGCGAATACGAAACCTGTATCAGCTTTCGGTAACTACTTCCGTCACCACATTCGCCCATTCTCGCCTCGTAGGCGAACTTGCGCGCGTTATTCTGAAAGGTGTCATAACACATCATCCAGAACTGCTTATCGGTACACTCGACATAAAGTCGGAGAAGGATGCCATCGCGAGGGCTGCGGAACTTGACAATTTCATAGTTCATGCCGCCAACTATCACGACCTTGGCAAGAACTCCATGATAGGACTTATCAACAACGACTTTGCACGACTCACAGAACATGGCTTTCGCATCATTCGTCAGCATCCTGAGCTTGGTCTCAAATATCTGGAAATAGACTCTACACTTGCAAGATACCACGACATTACCCTCGGCCACCACAAATGGCACGACGGTAAGAGAGGCTATCCAAAGAGTTTCGACAACACGAAGAGTCCCATCTATTTCCTCATCGACATCATAACGCTAAGCGACTGTCTTGAGGCTGCTACCGACCGTCTCGGTCGTAATTACAGCAAGGCGAAGCTATACGACTCTCTCATAACGGAGTTTGAGAAAGGTGCTGGTACACGCTACAATGCTGACCTTGTAAATCTCATCAAGGAGCATCAGGATGTATATTCCAAGATGAAATATATTGTTGAGAAGGCATGGGTGAACAACTACTATGACATCTACAAGAATTTCTTCGTAGAAAAGAAATAGTTCTACTCATATCGCCAAAACAAATCGTTCTGTCAGATTATATACCGCCTGCAAAGGCTAACATCATAAAAAAGTTAATATTTTTGTTCAAAATCTTACAAAAAAAAGATTTGAAATAGACAAAAATTATTATCTTTGCAATAATGTTTTTCATGGTATTAGTTTTGTTAGTAGCTGTTAAGCCTGAGAAGGTACACACTACTCTATTTTCATCCACTCCCTCAAAGCGTGAGAGAGTGGATGTATTATTTTATTCTTATCTTACTCTTATGCTACTCTTATGTTACTCTTATGTTACTCTTATCGGGGAATAGGACCTACAACGGATTTAAAGCGGATTTTAAGCGGACTTACAACAAAGAAATCGAGAATAAAAAAGCATTTATATCATTTTTTCCGCATAACAGACTTGTGTTTGCAAAAAAATTATTACCTTTGCAACATCACAAAACAATCGGTTGAATACCTAAAACCTCAAACTACAATGGAATTAACAAAAGAAAAGAAAATGTACCTCCGCATCAGAAACCTATGCGGAATCCTCGGCATCGTACTCCCTTGGCTTGCCCTACTCTCTGCAGGCATAGCCTCACACCCAAGCGATGAATGGTGGTGGAGCATCTCAGCCACCTATTACCAGTCCCCTGCCCTCGTCGGTGTATTGATACCAGCCTCTCTGGTTCTCATCACATACGTTGGCTATGACAAGCTCGACAACATCATCACCACGCTCAGCGGTATCTTCGGACTCGGCATAGTGCTTTTCCCATGCAAGGTTAGTTGGATAGAGGCTGGCACACACGTAGGCTTTTTCCAGTTGCCTGTCGAAGTTTCCAACATTCTCCACACGGCATGTGCCGCCATTTTCTTCCTCCTATTGGCATATAATAGTGCCTTCCTCTTCACCAAGACAGGCGGAGACATGACAGAACGCAAGAAAATACGCAACAAGATTTATAAATTCTGTGGTTGGGGAATGATAGCCGTGGAGCTATGCTTCGTCCTTCTGGTAATAATACCAACACCAGGCTGGTGGACAATGATTATAGAAATAATATTGCTCCACCTCTTCGGAGCATCATGGCTCGTTAAAGGTGAAGCAATAAAATGGCTTAATGACGAATAGCACATTTATTAATTAAGGAGTTAAAGTTGCAATACACACAACTTTAACTCCTTAATATTTTTAACATCAAAAAATTAATGCGATATTAACTATTTCAGATAAATCAGATACATCCGCTTCCTTTTTATCTTACTTACTCTTCTTTTTTCTCTTCCTTCTTTTCCTTCTTAAACTCAACCTTCTTCACGTCACCAAACACATTGAATCTATAGCCCAATGAAATCTGGAACACGTTATGAGTACAACTAACGCCATTTCCAGAAATGGCATTACCAAGACCTATGCTATATTTGACACCGAAAACACAATGGTCAAACTCATAGTTTACACCAATAGGGATAGCAAGCACACCACGCTTTGCACCAAAACTTTTCTCAAAAAGCCCCTCATATTTCAAACCATAGCTTTCCTTATATAATTCTGTCACATCCTCAATATTCTTCAAGGCTACAACATCAGAATGCTGTCCGTAAAACACCTCAGCCTTATCATGCAGCAAGATACCAGGCTCAATACCAACATAGATACCAAGTCCCCTGACTGGATAGAAATTCGCTGTCACAGGCAGAGTCAGGTAGTCAGTTTTCAGAGTCCAAGGATCATCTGATATACCCTGCTGAGAATAGATAGTACCGAGCCCGAAAGAGAACTGACGGTTGATCTGATACTCAAAATCTATTCCTGCGGCAAAGGCCATACGACTGTTAGCCCTTCCCGAATTAGACATACTTGCAACATTCAAGCCCATCTTTGGGGTGATGGTGAACAGCCCAGGCTGCATCTGAGCAAATCCCGAAATACAAGCAAGCATCATGCCTGCAATCAAAATAAATTTCTTCATTAATTTGTCTTATAACTTGTTTCCAATATACCGTACACTAACTTTTTGCAAGTTTACAACTTGCTTTTTTTAGTGAAGAGTTAAGAATGAAAAGTGAAAAATTTGAATTAGCCTGTAAACGAAAAGGCTATTATCCCCCTTGAACAGTAATACAAACTTAAATTCTTCACTATTCACTTTTCACTATTCACTTTCAACTTAAGCCATGCGAAAGTTGTAATTCGTGTGCAAAGTTAACAAAAAAATCTCAACTTCACAAACTATTACGTATAAAAGTGCGCAAAACATTTGGCAGAATGAGAAAGAATGTGTACTTTTGCACCAAAATTTAGAAAAAACCCTAAAAGATGAAAAAGTTTTTAGCAATCGTAGGCCTTGCGCTTACTTGTATTTCAGGATTTGCCCAGAACGAAGTGGGCAGTCTGTTCGTAACACCCAAAATCGGTCTGAGTGCTGCCAATATGTCAACATTCGATAAAAGCGACTACCGTCTCGGTTTCACAGCCGGAGCAGAACTCGGTTATCAGGTAATACCCGACTTTTCTGTATCTATCGCTGCTATGTATTCTCAGCAGGGTACAAGCGCAAACAGCGATTGGTCTGACGGAAAGATAAAGCTCGACTACATCAACATCCCTATCATAGCCAACTATTACTGGGATTACGGAATCACCCTCAAGGTTGGTCTTGAGCCTGGTATCAACCTTAGTGCTAAGGGTACGGTGAATGCCAACGGACAGAAGCGCGATTGCGACCTCGATGGTGCCGTTATCGATCAATGGGGCAATGCCATTCTCGTAAAGCCTGTAGTTGTGGCTCTCCCTGTTGGCATCTCATACGAGAAGAACAATCTCGTCTTCGACCTGCGCTACAACATCGGTCTTACCGAGGCTCTCAAGTTCAACAATAATCGCGCCACGAACTTCGTGTTCCAGCTCACTCTCGGCTACAAGCTTCCGATCAAGTAGTTTAAACGAAAAGTGAAGAGTGAAGAATTTAAGTTAGTATTGCAGTTTAAGGTTGATAATCACCTTTTTGCAATAAAATGTAACTTAAATTCTTCACTCTTCACTTTTCACTTTTCACTCCGCGATTTACGACCTCATGTGAACATCAATCTGCTGGAACGGAATCTCGATACCCTCCTCAGCAAGTCTGTTGTATATCTTTTCAGTAGTATCAAACTTCACGCCCCAGTAATTGGCTGATTCCGTCCAAACACGCACCTGAAACGAGATTGCACTTGAACCCATGGAAGTCATCGGAATAAATGGCTTCATAGCATCCTGTGTCATGATCCTGCTATCCTTCAAACAAATATCAAGAAGCACCTTACGAACAACATCTGGCTTAGAACCATAAGCCACCTCAACATCAATATCCACACGACGATAAGGTTGCTTTGAATAGTTCTTCAAACTGCCTGTTGCCAAACCGCCATTTGGAATAATGATAGTCTGGTTATCCACCGTAGTGAGAATAGTACTGAATATCTGTATCTGATTCACCGTTCCACTATATCCCTGTGCCTCAATAAAATCACCCACACGGAAGGGACGGAACAGCAGTATCATAACGCCACCTGCAAAGTTCTGCAACGTACCGCTCAATGCCATACCGATAGCAACACCAGCTGAAGCAAACAGAGCCACGAATGAGCTTGTCTCAATGCCAAGCACACCAACGATAGCGATTACCAAGACGAAGTGCAGACAGATAGTCAGGAAACTGTCAAGAAAAGAATACAAGGAAGGCTCAATCTGTTTCTTCTGCATCACGGCACGCACCAGTCGTGTGAGTTTAGAGATAATGAACCTACCAACAAAATAGATAACGATAGCGGCAAGGAGATTCTTACCGAAAGTGACACAATACTGCATCATTGTTTCCAGAGCCTTATCACTCATAAGCTCCGAAGCTGTTTTGGCAATGTCAATTTCTTCCATTTGTTTTAATTATTAAATTAAGTATTATTGATATTCTGCCACAAAGATACATATTTCCACACAAACCACCAAATAATACCACAAGAAAAAGCGATTCTATCATTTGTATTTCCGTAATGCAGGATTAACAATAGACAAAACCTATTATTCCATACATACAATCATTCGTTATTTTATGATAAATTCCATAACTTTGCATCCAGAAATCAAAACAAACAAAAATATGGAAAGTAGAAAAGAAAAGGCAGCAGAACTGAAACGCTGCGGAACACATAACTGTACACAAGCCGTACTATGTACCTACTATGATTATACAGGTCTCGATGAAGACACCATCAAGCACATTGGCAACGGCTTTGCTGCCGGTATGGGCAACATGGAAGGAACCTGTGGAGCCATCATCGGAGCTGGTATCGTGCTTGGTCTCACAACAAAGGACAAAGCTAAATCCCTAAAAGGAACGCGCTATATCATGGAAAAATTCCAAGAACGTAATGGTGCCACACAATGCAAACTGTTAAAGGGCATTGGTACAGGCAAGCCTTTACGCGAATGTCCGCTCTGCGTGGCTGATGCATCACAATTTCTTGAAGAAATATTAGACAACAATGGCAAAATATAAAGCATACAACGAGCAAGACCGCTGTGTGGCATGCGGTGTTTGCATGAAAGCATGTCCTAAAGATGCAATCAGCATCTATAAAGGCTGCTATGCCGTAGTGGATGAAAACACCTGCATAGGCTGTGGAATCTGCGAGAAGAACTGTCCCGCAGGAGTAATGCACAAAGTTTCAAGATAAAGATTATGGCAAGACAGAAACCAAAGAAATGGAGCGACTATCTATGGATAGTCTCCGCAACATACTTCACCCTCGGCTTCTTCAATATCATCTTTGCATGGCTTGGAGTCATCTGTTTCATGATTCCTCTGCTAATGGCAATCTTCGGAGGAGGCAAAGGCTATTGCAACAATTACTGCGGACGTGGGCAGCTATTCCTTCTGATAGGCAACACATTGGGATGGTCACGCAAAAAGGTAGCCCCACGATGGCTGTCAAGCAAATGGTTCAGAAACGGTTTTCTCCTGTTCTTTATGTTCTTCTTCATTCAAATGATATGGCTGACCGTTATGGTGGCAAAGGATATTGAATCACTTCACCAGACAATCCACCTACTATGGACATTCAATGTACCTTGGCACTGGGCATATCCAATCGAGATAGAGCCTTGGAAGGCACAATTTGCCTTTGGACTCTACGGCATCATGCTAACCTCCCTTATTGTCGGAATAATACTCACAATCCTCTATCGTCCTCGCACATGGTGCGTCTTCTGTCCCATGGGAAATATGACACAAATGATTTGTAAACTCTCAGCAGACAAGCAATAAAGTCCTCCCCTATAAAGCCTCAAGTACCCCCCAAAATAAAATCTCCCATAGATCAACTCTACGGGAGATTTATATTTATCCATAATTTACACAGCACAACGACATTTGTACATTGTACATGGTAAATGGTACATGTTTTTACTTCTTGTTCAGAGCGAGGTCAACATTTACTGCGCAAGCAACTGAGCAACCTACCATTGGGTTGTTACCAATACCGAGGAAGCCCATCATCTCTACGTGTGCAGGAACTGAAGAAGAACCAGCGAACTGAGCGTCAGAGTGCATACGGCCGAGAGTATCAGTCATACCGTATGATGCAGGACCAGCAGCCATGTTATCTGGGTGAAGTGTACGACCTGTACCACCACCTGAAGCTACTGAGAAGTATGGCTTACCAGCACGGATACGCTCCTTCTTGTATGTACCAGCTGTTGGGTGCTGGAAACGTGTTGGGTTTGTTGAGTTACCAGTGATTGATACATCAACATCTTCCTTCCACATGATTGCTACACCCTCACGAACGTCGTCAGCACCGTAGCAGTTTACAGCTGCACGTGGACCGTTAGAGTAAGCAATACGCTTAACCTCCTTGAGCTCACCTGTGAAGTAGTCGAACTGTGTCTGTACGTATGTGAAGCCGTTGATACGAGAGATGATCATAGCAGCGTCCTTACCGAGACCGTTGAGGATACAACGGAGTGGCTTGTCAGCTGGTCTTGACTTGTTAGCCATCTGAGCGATCTTGATAGCACCCTCAGCAGCAGCGAATGACTCGTGACCAGCGAGGAATGCGAAACACTTTGTCTCTGGCTCGAGAAGACGAGCAGCGAGCTCACCGTGGCCGATACCAACCTTACGGTCGTCAGCTACAGAACCAGGGATACAGAATGACTGGAGACCCTCACCGATATAGTTAGCAGCCTCTACAGCGTCCTTTGCCTTTTCCTTGAGAGCGATTGCAGTACCTACAACGTAAGCCCACTTAGCGTTCTCGAAACAGATCATCTGAGTCTCCTCACATGTCTGATATGGGTCGAGACCTGCAGCCTCACAGATCTGATTAGCCTCTTCAATAGAAGCGATACCGTGCTTGTTAAGACAAGCGAGGATCTGCTTGATGCGACGATCCTGAGATTCAAACTTTACTTCTTGAGGTCTGTCCAGTCTGCATTTCGTATTTTTTGCGTGTATAAATCAAAGACTGAAGCATTCTCATAACATTGTCGTTCAAATCCTCCAACTGATGAAATTCCTCCTCAGTTATGTACTCCTCGTTTCTGGCTATCAAAATCTGAGTATCCAGTTCGTTTGAAGAACCTAACGCAATATGCAGGAAATGTATCAGGTCAGGATTTGATGCTCTGCCGTAACCCTCTGCTATATTAGAAGGTATAGAGACTGCTGCTCTTTGCATCTGACTGCTAAGTCCAAACACTTCATAGCGTGGGAACTTTCGGGTCATCTTATAGACCAGCGAAACCAAGGCCATGGAGTACTGCCATACTTGCAGGTTTTTGTGAGGACCCATCATACATGCAGACCTTAAAACCTTATAACCTTACAACCTTGAACCGTCGTTAGACTTAATTCTTACGTGGGTCAATAAATTTAACTGCACCGTCCTCTTCCTTGGTACGGCCGTAAGTACCTGTTACACTCTTGAGTGCCTCGTTAGCGTCAACACCCTTCTTGATAGCGTCCATGAACTTGCCCATGTGAACAAACTCATAACCACATACCTGGTCGTCCTTGTCGAGGTACTGCTTTGTGATGTAACCCTCTGTGAGCTGGAGGTAACGAGTACCCTTAACCTTTGTGCCATAGAGAGTACCACACTGAGAAACAAGACCCTTACCGAGATCCTCAAGACCAGCACCGATCATAAGACCACCCTCAGAGAAAGCAGACTGTGTACGACCGTAAACGATCTGGAGGAAGAGCTCACGCATAGCTGTGTTGATAGCATCACAAACGAGGTCTGTGTTGAGTGCCTCAAGGATTGTCTTGCCTGGAAGAATCTCAGATGCCATAGCAGCTGAGTGAGTCATACCAGAACAACCGATTGTCTCAACGAGAGCCTCCTCGATGATACCATCCTTTACGTTCAGAGTCAGCTTACAGCAACCCTGCTGTGGAGCACACCAACCAATACCGTGTGTAAGACCAGAGATGTCCTTGATTTCCTTAGCCTGAATCCACTTGCCCTCTTCTGGGATTGGAGCTGGTCCGTGGTTAGGACCCTTGGCTACGCAGCACATTTCCTGTACTTCTTTTGAATAAACCATTTTGTTTTTGTATTTATATTTGTTAATATAAGAAAAAGTCCATAGATAAACTTTCAGTCTGCAAAATTAATAAAAAGTTCAGAGAAATACCTAAAATTAGTAATAAATTTTCCAAAAATCTCGCACAAATGTAAGTTTTCAGAACTTTTTGATGAGTTATAAAGGAAATTTTAGTATCTTTGCAAAATAAAGTTTACAATTTTAATGGATAAGGCATAAGGACTAAGGTCTAAGGACTAAGGCTTTTGACCTTCGACCTTCGACTTTCGACCTTTGACCTCAAAACCTCAAAGATATGACATTTGAAGTAAAAGACGATGCTCTGCGCCAGGCGGCGGGTGAAGGCATGGACGCTTTCATCAGCGTCATCGTGGATGCTATTAAGCAAGGTGTAGGCGGTGAACTGTCTGCCGAGACTATGCCGAAACTAACAGCCGACCAGATAACGCTCTTAGCCTATATAATGCTTCGTGACGAGCTCATGGACGGTGGTTTCATACAGCTTATCCACAATGGCTACGGCCCATTCTTCTTCCGAAATCCATTCGACAAGGCTGTGCGTCAATGGGGCGAGGAGGTACAGAAACTTACGGATGTGAAGGGCAACGAAGACACTAATCTGATAGGTCTCTGTCGTCTGTTGCGTCGTGTTCGCAAATGCTACGACAAGTATCATAATCAGATAGAAAAGGAGATGAGCGATGAAGATTTCATGGCTCTCTACGAGCAACTTGACGTCTTCGACGACTTCGATGATGAGTTTGTCTCTAACGAGGAAACATATACCGAGGACGTGGCAAGATATGTGGATGAACACCTTTTAGAAATGGTCAAACCCGTTTGACCGAGAAATAAAATATTGGGCTTGCGCCCATATTCTTAGAAAGTAAATTGGAAGGAAATGAAATCAGTAAATTAGGGTCAGTAAATTATAATTTTTAAAATTATTCTTTCTGAAATTAATTTCCCAAGCGGCGGATGCCGCGTGTAATTTACTGGCTATAATTTACTGCCCATTTACTTTCCAAACAACAATTTAGGAACGCAAGTTCCGTTTTTCTATACTTATGAACAAAATTGAACTCGAACTTCGCAAGAAGAGTCCGGTGCAGATAAAGAACAAGAAAGCATCATTCGACTACTTCTTCGTTGACACATACACAGCCGGCATAGTATTGACCGGCACAGAGATCAAGTCCATCAGACTTGGTAAGGCTTCCCTCGTTGACACATTCTGCTACATCAACAATGGCGAGATATGGGTCAAGGGAATGAATATCAACCCATATTTCTACGGCTCGTACAACAACCACGAGGCGAAGCGTGACCGTAAATTGTTGCTCAACAAGCGTGAGATACGCCGCTTGCAGGAAGACACCAAGGCTGTGGGATTCACCATCGTCCCTACCCTCGTATTCATCGACGACAAAGGTCGTGCAAAGGTGGATATAGCCCTCTGCCGTGGTAAGAAGGAATTTGACAAGCGTCAGACTATCAAGGAGAAGCAGGACAAGCGCGAAATGGATCGTGCGATGAAGCATTTCTAAATATCCAAACTGAAGAGGCTATGTCAACGTCACCATAAAACCAATGAGGGTATGCTGAAACTGCATACCCTCATTGATTTTACCTAATCATCTTTATCAACTTTTTCCGAACCCGTCTCACGACCATATTCATCGTAATAGGTAGTGATGAGATTTCCGAAGATATCCTCCTTTGTTGTTACCGAACCTGTCGATCTTCCCATTTCATCATAATATGTGGTGGTAATACGGCCAAAGATGTCCGTCTTGGTTGTTGCAGAGCCTTTCAGACAACCATTTTCGTCGAAATACTCAGTCTTGAGGTTATCGAAGATATCCTTCTTAGTCGTTGAAGAGCATATTTGCATGCCCATGTCATCATAATAGGTAGTCGTGATTTTGTCGAAGATATCCTTTTGAGTAACAGACGTTCCGACAACAATTCCATCATAATCATAGTATGTGGTCTTTACCTTTCCAAAGATATCAGGTTTGTCTGTCTTTGAAGAATAGATTGCACGATTAAACTGTGCATTGGCTAATGAGCAAAACATTGCCATAAAACATAGAATTACAAATTTCTTCATAATCAGTAGTATTTTATTGGATTAATGATTTCTACCGCAAAGGTAGTGACAAAAACAATGTCATACAAGGAATTATCCCTAAAGGCTGATAGGGGATTCCCCATGCATCCCTACCCTCGTTCTCATACCCTTGCGTTTTATTCATCTCCATTTTCCATCCCAAATATTTGGCGATTCCGAAGATTGAAGAGCGTGACCAACATTTCCTAATTCCCCGTTGTCTTGTTATCGGTTCCCTTTGCCTCCCATCAGGAAATGGGACTTACATGGGAGTCACATAGGACTTACATGGGACTTACCTCAGACGCTTCCAAGCAATTCATGTCCCCGAATCCTGTTTCTTTTTTCAAGTGACAACGTGCTTTGCACCTCGCACGTAGTCAAAAGTGCGTGTCAGCCCAAAGGCTGGTGCACGTCCTTTGGTTTGACAAGTGCAAAGTTACTAAATCCTGAATTGGCGGTTAGGACTTAGCATGAGTTAGCGTACAATAGCAGGACATTTTCCTTGTTTTTTCTGAAACGCGAAGACGCAAAGTCGCAAAGTTTTTATGGCAAGCAACAAGCTGTTTTTTTTACTGACAATAACTATTCGCAAGTTCACCAACTTCGCAGTTCTTCGCAGTCTCATCAAGCTAAAGCAAGTGCCCAATCTTCAACAATCTCGTCCAAATGGTGCTTTTCTACACCAGATGGGTCGATAAAGTGGTTTATTTGGCCGGGAAATTTGAGGAAACGATTGTTGCAATAAATGACCTTCACGCCTCGTAGATGAGAGACAAATGCCGAAAATGGCATCGGAGAGATAGTTTTACGCGTCTCAAGCGACAAAAATTTGATGATTTCTGTACCGTTTTTAAGTTCCGGCATCTTTGGTGATGTTGATTTTGAAATATCGTACATTATTGAAATTCAGCTTTTTAGAAGAAATTAAACATAGAGACCGAGCGTGACAGAACAGAACGAACAGAAGAACAGTTGAATATTTGGAAACACGAATTTTCTTTATCTTTACTTATAACCATCTTATTATTAATTAGTTATAATATATAATATATAGAAAATAGAGATAAATGTATTGAAAAACACATCTGTTCTACTGTTCTACTGTCACGCTCACGCTCGGCCAAGAAAGACTTCTTCCCTATAAGGCCTTTGAGACCATTACGCAACTCTTCGCACACCTCGATGGCAAAGATGTCAACGCCAAAGTCGGCATCCATCTTCAGAGGTTTGAAAAAAGGCTAATGCACAAAATGACAGAACAACATGAAAAAACGCTGAAAAGAAAAATAAAATTTGGTTATTTGCCATAGAATCATTACTTTTGCAAAAAATATCATCCTAAAAGGAACATGAAGAAACTATTACCAATATTCTTCCTGCTATGCTCCGTAGCTGCATTTGCAGAGGAGGAAGTGCAGGATTTACCTGTGGGAAGGGGTGAATGCCTTTCTCCTGGGATTATTCTTGTGCCTTTCCTGTTATTGGGGATTTGCATGTTTGCAGCACCTTCTCTATATTATTTTGCCAAAAGAAGGGGGAAGATAAACAGGAACAATAAGCTGTGGTGGATAATAATTAGTACCCTAGCTGGCATCGCGATAAGTCCTGTTGTGTTATTTCTTATCCTGCTTTTTTGGTGCTTACCACCAATATTATTAAATAGTTTTTTTGGATGATGTATCTTTGCGACTAAATTAAAAAGATTATGAAGATAAAGAGACTATTCGGCTTGTTGTTAGCGAGTATAGGGGCTGTTTCGGCTTACGGTCAGGTGAGCGATTTGGAAAAGCTGAAACAGGAGGGGCGTGACCTCATACACATGGAGAAATACCATGAGGCCTTGACTAAATTCAATGAGGTTCTGAATGTTTCGCCTAATGAACAGGAAGCCATGTATGAGAAGGCTTTCTGCCTGTCAAAGCTAAAGGCGAACAGGGAAGCAAAAGAGATTCTTGAAGAAAGCATCAAGATAAAAGACAGACCATATTCATTACTACATGAATATAACTTGCTTGGAAATCTTTACAGCGACGAAGGCCGTCAATTAGAGGCTATAGAATGCTATGAGAAAGCTATACCTCTCTTGGAGCCCGGAAGCAATGTAATAGCAGCAAAGCTGTATCACAATATCTCTAATGAGCTGTTCGGCCTATCGGCAGAGAATAGGGAAAAGAGGAAAGACTGGGACATGGAGGCCTTGAATTATGCCGGTATGGCCATTAAGCATTTACCTATTCATTCCAATGCTTATTATATAGTCGGGAATATTCTTTCCACCAAGAAGGCATACTATCAGGCTCTTTCCTTTTATGTAATATCTGCTTTGTTCTCTGGCAAAGGAACAGTAGACATAGAGGATGACCTTGCTACATGGCAAAGCATGGGATTGGTTCTGGAATGTGGCGATGAGACTGTTATGGCCTTCAATATAGTGAATGAACTGATGCAGAAGAAACCATCGGAATACGGGAAACTGTATGATGTGTTTTCTGCCGTGTTTTCAGGAGCTATGAAACATAGTAATGAAACGCCCCTTCCTGTGGCTTACTCAGGAGACACATGGGAACAGTCACTTCTTCCTTTCCTTGCTGAGCTATCACGCAAGGGGCTTTTAGAGTGCTTTTGTCATCTTGCAATGGTTAATTCAAGGAAGTATGGCATGGCTAATGAGAAATGGCTTGAGAAGAATGATGATAAGTGCAAGGAGTTAAATAAATACATAAATGACACCAAGATATTTGATGATAATCTTGACATGGGCTTTATTCCTGAGCCTTTCGACTTCAAGACGGCTGAGGAAGCGCATAAGCATATCACCGATGCAATGGGGTGTTGCAGATACTATGTGTCTCATTTCCTGAATGACCCCAAGATGGAAGAAGCGAAGAAATACATAACATCGTGGAGTGCCGTGTCTTCTGATGTGAAGATAAAGACTGGTCCGACTGAAGAAAAGATTTTCTCTCGTCATCCAGAATTGCAGACATTCTACAATGCTGCATGTATTTCCTATGCCTTATCGAGAAAAGAATCTGAATTCTCAACGAAAGCCTATTCTTGCGGATTGTATGTGATTGCGTGGGCTTATCCTCTCTTGAAGAAGGAAAAGAACATTGCCACGGATGATGAGCTGGAGAGGCTTTGCGAGCTATATAACAACGATAAGGAAGGGTTTGAGAAATACGCGGAAGAGAATTACAGCAGGATTAGGTGATGGATGAGCTGCCAAACTCGGCGGCTTTACACGATGCCACGCTGCAATAAATCAATATGGAATGCGTTTTAATAATAATGAAACGTATTTTCCTTCTATATACAATATCTTTGATATGCTGCCTGTCGGCTACGGCACAGGACTTCGTTCTGACCGGAAAGGTGATGGACGGGCAGGAGAATGCAATAGAACTTGCATCCGTGAGCTGTGTGGCTCAAGGCAAGGCTACTATGACTAACCTACGTGGCGAGTTCTCCTTGTCGCTGAGGTCAGCAGATTCCGTGGTGATACGTTTCTCAATGATCGGCTATAAGACCAAGACAAGGGTGCTGCGCCGTCCGAAGGGAAGACAGAACCTACAGATACAACTCTATGAGGATGAGCAGTTTCTGGATGGCGTCGAGGTGGTAAAGAGAAAGCGTAGCACATCTACCACAGAGGAGATAAGCACCAAGGACATGAAGACGGCTCCGTCGGCTTCAGGAAACGCCGTAGAAGAGCTTATTCAGCAACAGGCGGGCGTGAGTACCCATAGCGAACTTTCATCGCAGTATAACGTGCGTGGAGGCGCATTCGACGAGAATTTCGTGTATATCAACAACGTGGAGGTGTATCGTCCGTTCCTCGTGCGCAGCGGTCAGCAGGAAGGACTTTCAATCATCAATCCCGATATGGTGGGTAAGATAGGATTCTCAACGGGTGGATTCGAGGCAAAGTATGGTGACAAGATGTCATCAGCCTTGGATATAACCTACCGTCGTCCGGAGAAGTTTGAGGCTAACGTACAGACAAGTCTGCTTGGCGCGAGTGGTTACATAGGCTTTAGCAACAAGAAATTCGCATGGGCTAACGGCATTCGCTACAAGACCACGAAAGCCTTGCTGAAGACATTCCAGACAGAGGGAGAATATGATCCTAACTTCATAGACTATCAGACATACATGAGCTATATGCCGAACAAGCGTTGGCAGATAGATTTCATAGGAAACATCAGCCAGTCGAAGTATAACTTCACGCCTTCTACACGCGAGACGAGTTTCGGTACTCAAGAGAACGTGAGGGAGTTCAAGGTTTATTTCGACGGTTGGGAAAGGGATTTGTTCCGCACCTATTTCGGCACTTTAAACATTAAGCGTAACATCACCAATAACACGTACTTATCTCTTATCGGTTCAGCTTTTTCTACGAAGGAGCAGGAGAAATACGACATACAGGGAGAGTACTGGCTGACGGAATCGGGCAGTAGCGACGCGCTTGGCGTGGGTACATACGCAGAGCATGCGAGAAACTATCTGAAGGCTAACGTGGCGAGCGCAAAACTGATGCTGGAGCATAAGACGAGAATGCACAATGTGCAGTCGGGATTGACAATGAAATGGGAACATGTGGAAGAACAGTCTCGTGAGTATGAGATGCGTGACTCCTCTGGCTTTGTAATTCCGCATACAGGTAATTCCCTCAACATGATCTACACCCTTTCAGCCAGGAACAAGCTCGATGCCCGCAGAACGGAGTTCTACATTCAGGATGCGTGGAAATTTGAGCGTGGAGGAAAGAAGGACGAGGATGGCAAGGAGATAGAGCCCCCTACCCTATACACGCTCAACTATGGCGTGAGGTTCTCGAACTGGTCGTTTACGAAGGAAAGCCTATTCTCTCCACGTGCATCATTGGCAATCATTCCGGGATATAATCAGGATCTGATGTTCCGCTTTGCGGCTGGTATCTATTATCAGGCACCTTTCTATAAGGAACTGAGAGACACCACCACCATCGACGGCACTACATACGCTACGCTGAACAATAAGCTGAAGTCACAGAAGTCAATTCACTTCATCGCGGCTCTCGACTACCGTTTCCAGATGATGGGACGCTCTTTCAAGTTCACGACAGAGGCTTATTACAAGGCACTTTCCAACCTCGTGCCATATAGCGTGAACAACGTGAAAGTGGTTTACTATGGCACTAACGAGGCTTCAGGACACATTGCAGGTGTAGATTTCAAGCTCTATGGTGAATTTGTTCCTGGTACAGACTCATGGGTTACCCTCTCGCTGATGAACACGAGGATGAAGCTCAACGGCGTGAGTATTCCATTGCCAACAGACCAGAGATATTCCATAAACATGAGTTTCTCGGACTATTTCCCAAATACAGACAGATGGAAGATGCAACTCAAGCTAGCCTTTGCCGACGGCCTGCCTTTCAGCGCACCTCACAAGCCACTTGAACAGTTGAACTTCCGTGCTCCAGCCTATCGCCGTATAGATATAGGTATGAGCTATCGTGCATTCAAGAACGACAAGCGCGAAAAGTTCAGCCCATTCAAGAATATCTGGTTAGGGATTGATTGTCTTAACATCCTTGGCATCAACAACGTGAACTCATACTACTGGGTGACGGATATACAGAACACACAGTATGCCGTGCCAAACTTCCTCACGGGAAGGCAGGTGAATGGCAAGGTGATTGTGGAGTTCTAAGAAAGGGAAAAGTAAAAAATAAAAAGCAAAAAGTATGATTACGCTTTAAGCGAATAGGCTTGTCCTGCAACTTTTTGCTTTTTATTTTTTACTTTTTCCTTTTTTTCGGTATAATATTTTCTTTGTTTCAAAATAAATTATTATCTTTGCATCGTTATTTCGACTAATAATTTACAATAAACAATTAATAACCAAACAGAATAACTAAAATGAAAATTTCACGTATTGACCATCTGGGCATTGGCGTCCAGAGTATTGAGGAAGTACTTCCTTTTTTCGAGAATGTACTTGGTCTGAAATGCTATGCCATTGAGGAGGTAGCAGATCAGAAGGTTAAGACTGCTTTCCTAAAAGTCGGTGAGACAAAGATAGAATTGCTTGAGCCTACAAGTCCAGAGAGTGCCGTTGCAAAATGGCTTGAGAAGGGTGGCAAGGGCGTTCACCACGTTGCATTTGCCGTTGAGGACGGTGTTGCAGAAGCACTTGTAGAGGCAGAGGGCAAGGGCATCCGCCTCATAGATAAGGAGCCACGACTCGGTGCTGAGAATATGATGATTGGTTTCCTGCATCCAAAGATGACGGCGGGAATATTAACAGAACTGTGTGAGCCGAAAAAAGCCTAACCTTTTAAATGAAAAATGAAAAATTATAAAATGAAAAATACAAATTAGTATTTTCGTTTATAACCATTACACAAAAAAATGTAATCTGTATTTTATAATTTTTCATTGTTCATTTTTCATTTAAATATTAATAAGATGTCAAAGCAAGTAGAAAACATAAAGAAGCTTTTAGCAAAGCGCGAACAAGCTCGTCTGGGCGGTGGTGAGAAAGCCATAGAGAAACAGCACGAGCGTGGTAAATATACAGCCCGTGAACGTATCGACATGCTGTTGGACGAGGGCTCATTCGAGGAGTATGACGCATTCAAGTTGCATCGCTGTCATAACTTCGGCATGGAGAAGAAGCAATACCTCGGCGATGGTGTGGTAGTAGGTTCTGGTACTATTGACGGTCGTCTGGTGTATGTATTCGCACAGGATTTCACCGTAAACGGCGGTTCTCTATCAAAGACCATGTCAGAGAAGATATGCAAGGTGATGGATATGGCTATGACCATGGGTGCTCCATGTATCGGCATCAACGACTCAGGTGGTGCACGTATTCAGGAGGCTATCGACGCCCTTGCCGGATATGGAGAGATATTCGAGCGTAACATCCTCGCTTCAGGTGTAGTTCCGCAGATTTCGATGATATACGGTCCTTGTGCCGGTGGTGCAGTATATTCCCCTGCCCTTACAGACTTCACTCTGATGATGGAAGGCACATCCTATATGTTCCTTACAGGTCCAGCCGTTGTAAAGACAGTGACAGGCGAGAATGTTGACGCAGAGCATCTCGGAGGTGCAAGCGTACACGCAAGCAAGTCAGGCGTTACCCACTTTACAGCAAAGACAGAGGAAGAGGGTATCGAGATGATAAAGACTCTTATCTCATACATCCCTTCAAACAATATGGAGGAGGCTCCACGCAAGGAATGTGATGACCCTGTGGATCGTATGGACGACTCCCTGAACGAGATTATCCCAGAAGATCCTAATCAGGCATACGATATGTATAAGGTAATAGCAGCCATTACCGACAACGGCGAGTTCTTCGAGGTTCAGCCAAAGTTCGCCAAGAATATCATCATTGGCTTTGCACGCTTCAACGGACAGTCAGTAGGTATCGTTGCAAACCAGCCTTCAGCATACGCAGGTGTGCTTGATGTGAACGCTTCACGTAAGGGGGCACGCTTTGTCCGCTTCTGCGATGCCTTCAATATTCCTATCGTGAGTCTCGTGGATGTACCGGGCTTCCTTCCAGGTACAGGTCAGGAGTACAATGCTGTTATCCTTCATGGTGCTAAGCTGCTCTACGCATACGGAGAGGCAACCGTTCCAAAGGTGACAATCACGTTGCGTAAGTCATACGGCGGTTCACACATTGTGATGGGTTGTAAGCAGTTACGTGCAGACATTAACCTTGCATGGCCAAGTGCTGAGATTGCCGTTATGGGTGCTGCTGGTGCCGTTGCCGTACTTCAGGCTAAGGAAGCAAAGAAAATCAAGGAAGAAGGTGGTGATGTGAAGGCATTCCTCGCAGAGAAGGAGGCAGAGTATCAGGAACTCTTCGCAAATCCTTATCAGGCAGCTCAGTTCGGATACATTGATGATGTAATCGAGCCACGCAACACACGTTTCCGCATCTGTCGCGCATTAGCTCAGTTGGCTACAAAGCGCCAGTCTTTGCCTGCAAAGAAGCATGGATGTATTCCGATGTAAGAGTTCCCTTTTAAGGAGTAATAAGGAGTACAAGGAGTGCAAGGAGTACAAGACGAATGTTTTGTACGGACTAAGGTCTAAGGACTAAGGCTTTTGACATTTGACCTTTGACTTTTAGCCTTTCAACGATAAGTACTATCGTCTTGTACTACTTAAGCGACTTTAGGAGCGTCACTCCTTGTACTACTTGTACTCCTAAAAAAGAGTAAAGTAGAAAGAATAAAGTAATAAAAAAAAATGAATAACGAAGTTTATGCTGCCATCGCTATGGCATTGCATGATGACCTCGGATACAACTTGCATGATAGTGAGTCAGGACGACTCACTATTGTAGCAAAGGATTCGGAATGGGCATCAAAGGCAGCAAAGATGACAGCAAAGGTATAAAGATGAAACAGTATAAATATCAGATCAACGGCAACAGATACGAGGTGTCGGTTGAGACTCCTGCCGCTGACGGAACAATCGCAGTTACAGTAAACGGCGAGACATATTCCGTTGTGCGCGAACCAGAGCCTGTAGTAGAGAAGAAAAAGGTGGTGGTAAAGCCTGTAGCGGCAAAGCCTTCTGCGGGTGGAGACGAGATGCAGGACGCATTACGTTCACCACTTCCAGGAACAGTCATTGAGATTCTCGCAAAGAGCGGGCAGCAAGTCAAGGAAGGTGATACGCTCATTGTGCTTGAGGCTATGAAGATGAACAATAACCTGACAGCCGAAAAAGACGGCGTGGTGAAGTCCATTCTCGTAGCAGAAGGTGAGGCGGTGAAGGAGAACACACCACTTGTGACATTCGAATAAAGAGGGGCGTACATAATACGCACGCCCGCAAAACAACGAAACATAATGAATTTACAAAATACTGGTATAATGATGTTAAGAGACCTCATTATATCGGTATTTTTTCTTAATTTTGAGTTAATTATCCGTAAAGAGTAAGGATAATTTGCCTTATTCTCGAGTTTTTTTATTACCTTTGCGCCGTAATTTGCAAATTAGACAAAAGTAATGAAAAAAGTTCTCTTTATCAATCACGAGATTTCGCCTTTCGTACCAGACTCAGAGCTTTCGATTATGGGTCGTAGTTTACCACAGGCAATTCAGGATAGCGGATGCGAAATCCGTACATTTATGCCCAAATGGGGTAATATTAACGAGCGTCGTGGGCAGTTGCATGAGGTGCAGCGTCTGTCAGGTATGAATATTATCATCAATGACACCGACCACCCACTTATCATCAAGGTGGCAAGCATCCCACAGACTAAGATACAGGTATATTTTATTGATAACGAGGAGTACTTCATAAAGGCAAAGAGCGATGATGATGTTCCTACAACAAGTTGTGGTGAGCGCGCTATTTTCTTCGCTCGTGGCGTGATAGAGACAATGAAGAAGCTTCGCTGGTCTCCTGACGTGATTCATTGTCAAGGCTGGATGAGCGCATTCGTTCCTCTCTACATCAAGCAGGCATATCAGGACGAGCCTTCCGTATGCAACGCAAAGATAGTTTCTTCACTCTTCAACAGCACAGAGGATATAGTGCTTGAGGATGATCTGAAACAGCGTATTGCATTCAAGGATGTCACAGTTGACAGTCTTTCAGAATACAGCGACAACTTCACAATGACAGACCTTGCACGTCTGGCTATACAGAACTCAGACGGTGTGATCGCAGGTTCTGCAAATCTGAAGGAGAGCATAATGAAGGAGGTTGAGGCATCAAATGCAAAGTTCCTGCCTTATGCTGGTGAAGACTTCAAGGACGCATTCCTTGACTTCTACGACACTTTGTAATTGTAGGCTACAATTACAATTGAAAAAAGAATATTGATAATCGACAATTGATAATTGTGAAAAAGAATCTTATACTCCCACTCATTGCCCTTGCTGGCATCTTCGCATCATGCGATGACACCACGGACGAGGTGGGTTCTACTCTTACCAGTCCGACAGACAGACTGACTGTTGACTATGGTACGTTCGACATAAGCAGCGAGACCGTAAAACTCGACAACGTAATCTCACGTTCATCTATCGGTTACCTCGGAAAGCTCAAGGATTCTGAAACAGGATCGTATATCACAGGCAACTTCATTGGGCAGCTACAGTCAATGGAGGGCTACGAGTTTCCTTCTCGCAACAGTCTTGTACTAAAAAATGGCGAGATCATAGCTGACTCATGCAGGCTATATGTATATTACTCTACCTACACAGGAGACTCTACGGTTTCTATGAAGTGTAAGCTTCATGAGATGGCAAAGCCACTTAGCGAGGCAGAGACATACAGCGTTGATTTCAAGCCAACATACGAGAATGGCTATCTGCGCAAGAACGGTCTGACAAAGTCAACGACCTATTCGCTTATCGACTACAGCATCTCCGACTCTATACGCTGGGCAGGTGCATACAGACATTTCAACATCTCCCTGGATGATGAATACACAGATGTGGACGGCAACAAATACGCCAACTATGGTACATATATCATGCGTAAGTATTATGAGCCGGGAGGTAGCGAGAAGTTCAAGAATTCATACAACTTCATCCACAACATCTGCCCAGGCTTCTATATCGAGCACACAGGCGGAATAGGTTGTATGGCAAACATAGCCCTCACACAGCTGATTATCTATTTCAGAGACATCAAGGCTGACACCATACATAATAACGTATCAATATTCGGTGGTACGGAGGAGGTGCTTCAGAAGACAAACTTCACTCAGGACAATGCGGTGATAGAAAATCTGAAGGATGAGGGCGATCACACATATCTCAAGACTCCGGCAGGTCTCTATACACAGGTAACGCTTCCTGTGGATAAAGTCTTTAACGGGCACGAAAACGACACTCTGAATACTGCACGCGTAACATTCACTCGCGAGAACAACAGTCAGGAGACAAACAGCTACACTATCCCTGTTCCACAACAAGTGATGATTCTGCCAGCAGATAGCGTTGAGAGTTTCTTTGCAGAGGATAAAGTTACGGACAACCGCAGTTCATACCTGACATCATACTCATCTTCAACCAACGGATATACATTCAATAATATCAGCAGTATGATGCGTGTGATGAAGGATGCAAAGACAAAATACCTTGCAGATCACAAGGAAATCACAGAGGAACAGTTCGAGGAATTATTCCCAAGATGGAATAAGGCTGTCATTATCCCTGTGAAAACAAGTTCAATACAGATTGACAACTACGGTTCGACAAAGATTACCCGCGTGGTTCACGATATGAGTATCACAAGTACGAAACTCGTTGGAGGCAAGGACAATCCGAATGTCATCAAGATGAGCTGCATCTACAGCAAGTTCCAAAAGTAGGTTATCATGGCAGATAATTTCCTTGAGAATCATAGAGCAGAATATGAACTGCGCAAGGCCAAATGGCTTGCAAAGCAGAAGAAACATACTCCAGCCTCGGTTATCGAGGCAAGAAAGAAGGAAAAGGCAAAAGAAAACCAGTAGGCAACAGCTTACTGGTTTTTCTTTTTGTTCCCTTTCAGAAAGGCGAAATGAACGAGGGCTAAATATATTTAGAGGTGTAGCCTTTCTTCTGGGCGGCAACCTCTTCCGGAGTTCCTGTTGCAACTACCATACCACCATTACGACCACCCTCTGGTCCCATATCAATGATATAATCTGCAAGACGAATCACATCAAGGTTATGTTCTATAATGATGACCGTATTACCCTTGTCAACAAGCTTACGGATGATGCCCATAAGGATGCGGATGTCTTCGAAATGAAGGCCTGTGGTTGGCTCATCAAGTATATACAATGTCTTGCCTGTATCACGCTTAGCAAGTTCGGTGGCAAGCTTAACACGCTGACTCTCACCACCAGAGAGTGTGGTAGAAGGCTGTCCGAGTTTGATATAGCCAAGACCTACATCCTGAAGAGTCTTTATCTTATGAAGAATGTTAGGAACACTCTCAAAGAACTCAACAGCCTGATTTATAGTCATATCAAGCACATCGGCTATACTTTTACCTTTATATCGCACCTCAAGGGTCTCACGATTATATCGTTTTCCCTGACATACCTCGCAAGGCACCATTACATCAGGAAGGAAATTCATCTCTACGGTCTTGTAACCATTTCCTGAACACTCTTCACATCGTCCTCCCTTTACGTTGAAAGAGAAACGACCAGGCTTATATCCACGAATCTTAGCCTCTGGAAGAGCCACGAAAAGAGAACGTATATCAGCAAATACGCCAGTATAGGTGGCAGGATTGGAACGTGGAGTACGACCAAGAGGTGTCTGATCCACATCAACAACCTTATCTATAAGGTCTATGCCTTCGATAGAATCATAAGGCATAGGCTTCTTCAAAGAACGATAGAAATGCTGTGAAAGGATAGGATGAAGAGTCTCGTTAATGAGCGTGCTCTTCCCCGAACCTGATACACCTGTAACGACAATGAGTTTTCCGAGAGGGAAGGAGACATCTACGTTCTTGAGGTTATTGCCAGAAGCACCGTGGAGAAAGAGACGGCCCCCCTCCTTCTCCCCCGAGGGGGAGGGATTTTTAGATAGTACAGTTGTATCTAAATGCTCCCCCCTCGGGGGGATGGGGGGGGCCACTTTTAGCGTCCCATTCAAATAATCCGCAGTAATGGTGTGTTGCCTTAGCATCTCCTTCGGAGTACCCTGAAAGACAACTTCCCCACCCTTTCTACCAGCTTTCGGACCAATATCAACGATATAGTCGGCAGCAAGCATCATGTCCTGATCGTGCTCAACAACAATAACAGTATTACCGATATCACGCAACTGCTTCAGGGAATGGATGAGCCTGTCGTTATCACGCTGATGAAGTCCGATGGAAGGCTCATCAAGAATATAGAGCACATTAACTAACTGGCTACCTATCTGAGTGGCAAGACGAATACGCTGACTCTCACCACCCGAAAGAGATGTTGACTGACGCGAGAGAGCGAGATAATCAAGACCAACATCAAGCATGAACTTCAGTCGGGTACGAATTTCCTTGATAATCTCAGCGGCAATCTTATTCTGACGCTCGTCCATGTGCTTTGGAGCCTCAGCCAGCCAATCGTACAACTGATCAATATCCATATCAGCAAGTTCGCTGATATTCTTATCCCATATACGATATGAAAGAGCCTCCTTGTTAAGGCGGCGCCCCTCACACTCAGGACATTTCACCATTGCCATAAACTGATCTGCCCACTTCTGAGCAGAAGCAGAATCGTCATTCTCAATAACCTGACGGAGATATTTCACAACACCTTCATATTCCGTAAAGTAATCAGAACTCGTCTTGGCTATTTCCTTAGGAATCCTGACACGATCCAGACTTCCATAAAGCACTTCACGAAGAGCATCCTCTGGAATATCGGCAATAGGCGTCTTTATCTTGCAGTCATATTTGGCAAGAAGGGCATCAATCTGCCAAAAGATCATCTGGTTCTTGTATTTTCCCAAGGGGGCTATTCCACCATCATAAATTGAAAGAGAGGTATCAGGAACAACCTTCTTCATGTCAATCTCATTTATAAGACCAAGTCCCTTGCAATGAGGACAAGCACCTTCCGGAGAATTGAAAGAGAAAATGTTAGGAGCAGGATCTTTGTATGCAATTCCACTCGTAGGACACATCAGACGGCGAGAGAAATACTTAACCTCGTCGGCATCCTTATCCAATATCATGATAAGACCTTCGCCTTGTCGCATGGCAATACGGATAGTGTTACGAAGACGTTCCTCATCGCTATCCTTAACCGCAAGCTTATCTATGACGACCTCAATGTTATGGTTCTTATAGCGATCCACCTTCATACCGCTCTCAAGTTCAAGGATCTCATTATCCACACGAACCTGAAGATAGCCCTTGCGACGCATCTGCTCAAAGAGTTCACGATAATGTCCCTTACGATTACGGATAAGCGGAGCAAGGATAACGATACGTTTCCCGACATAATCGCTAAGAATCATCTCTGTTACCTGATCCTCGGTATATTTCACCATTTTCTCGCCCGACACATAACTATATGCCGTACCTGCACGTGCAAAGAGCAAACGGAGATAGTCATAGACCTCGGTAGTTGTACCAACCGTGGAGCGTGGGTTTCGATTCGTTGTCTTCTGTTCAATACTTATAACAGGCGAAAGTCCTGTAATCTTATCCACATCAGGACGCTCCATCCCACCAAGGAAATTACGGGCGTATGCCGAAAATGTCTCGATATATCGTCTTTGTCCTTCCGCAAAGATTGTGTCAAAGGCAAGAGACGACTTTCCCGAACCAGAAAGTCCGGTGATGACGCTCAGCGAATAACGTGGAATCTTAACATCAATATTCTTGAGATTGTGCACTCTGGCACCATAAATTTCTATCATAATCTTTCATAATTACGAATTACTAATGACGAATTACCAAGTTACCTATTTTGACATTTACGATTTACGAATTTACTATTTACTATTTATTTACTATTTGGTTGATTTACTATTTTCGCCAATCACAAATAGTAAATGCCTACTGCGATAGGAAATAGTACATAAATAGTACATAGTAAATAGTTAAATAGTAAAAAAGCTAAACAGGTAATTCGTACTTTGTAATTCGTACTTAAAATCATTTATTCGTTGTATCTGTAAATCCTCTGAGGAGATTAACATCTTTCTTAATGTTATACTTCACCCCATCAGCCCCTTTTGCCTGAACATGAACGTAATACACACCTTCCTTGACACTCTTCCCGTTGAATGTCCCATCCCATCCTTCAGCTGGATCAGTCCATTCAAAAAGCTTCTGTCCCCAGCGATTATAAATAGTAGCCTTGAACTCCACTATTGACTGATAATCCTTTTTTGCCTTATAGATTTCATTATAATCATCACCATTTGGCGAGAAGGCATTCGGAAATTCAAGTTTGCTGGTACTGATAGTTATGCTGATAGGCTCTGATATTTGCTCGTTGCCATCAGAGAAAGAAGCATAAAGGCAAATGAGATGCGTACCCGCCTCAGTAAATGTGAAATCGGTATTTTCCTCGTGGCGGACAAGATACAGGTTCCCTTCATCAACCTTCTCCTTATAGAAACGCCACTCAAAATACCCGTCATGATCATCACTACCCGACATGAAATGCACCTTGATAGGTGCAGATCCCGCAAAAGGAGCTTCTTGGGAATGGTATTCCACATCACCTTTTGCCGTAGTAATCTCAGCCTGAGGTGAGATGCCCTGCGACCTCATCTGAGAGATCGTGACAAAGAGCATCAAAGATATAATCAAAAAAAACTTTTTCATATATGAAATAACGCAAAATTTACTAAAATATGTTGATTTATACCGAAAAAATTAGTATTTTTGCATCGCAAATAGAAATTTCAACACTAAAATGAGTAAAAAGAAATACATAATCCTAATTTTAGTTGCGTTGTTCACCTTCAGTCTGGGGGCAGACGCACAACAGATACAGACTGTTCACAAAGTGAAAAAGCGTGAAACGATATTCGGAATTGCACGCGATTACAACATCACCATAGAGGAACTTATAGGCGCCAATCCTGAGATGCAGCAACCTGGCTACGAACTCAAGAAAGGCTCTACGATAAACATCCCATTCCCAAAGCAGAACACCCAGCAACCTGCGGAAGCCGCTCCTATAGCTCCAATAAAGACAAGCTTAGACATTGGCGTAATGCTTCCTCTGCATAATGTGGATGGTGACGGACGCAGGATGATTGAGTATTACCGCGGTCTGCTAATGGCTGTGGAGAAACTCAAGGCAGACGGCATCAGCATCAACGTAAGGGCATGGAACGTGGCACAGACTGACGATATCAGCTCTACCCTACTCCAGCAGGGAGCAGAGCAATCCGACATTATCTTCGGTCCTCTATATTCAAAGCAGGTGAAGGCTCTCGGCGATTTCTGCAAAAAGAACAAGATCCGTATGGTTATCCCATTTTCAATAAATGGCGATGAGGTTGAGCGTAACGAGTTCATCTATCAGGTGTATCAGCCAATGGAGACATTCTATCAGAAAACCATAACTTCATTCATAGACAGATTCAGCAACTGCCACCCAGTAATCATAGACTGTAACGACTCTACATCCAACAAGGGTACATTCACATACGCCCTTCGCAAGAAACTGGAAGAGAGAGGCATACAGTATAGCATCACCAACCTGCGCTCAAGCACCGAGATGTTTGAGAAGGCTTTTGCTACGACAAAAAGAAACGTAATTATTCTCAACACTGGCAGATCTCCTGAACTCACCCAGACGATGCACAAGCTCGATGCCCTTCTCGCCCATTCTCCAGGATATATGATTTCCATGTTCGGATATACGGAATGGCAGATGTATGAGAAATACAATCAGAACCAGACGTATTTTCATAAATACGATGTCTATATCCCTTCGTCTTATTTCTTCAACGAGCAGTCGGGCTACATACAGAGCTTCCAACGTGCATACAAGAACAAGTTTGGCACGGATATGATGAATGCGCTCCCTCATTTTGCTCTTACAGGCTATGACCAGGGTGTTTTCTTCATCGGTGGTGTGTATAAGTTCAAGGGACAATTCTATGGTGCAAGGAATCAGATATACAACACATCACTCCAGACACCTTATCATTTCGGCAAGACACCAAACGGAGGTTTTCGTAACGAGGCATATCTACTTGTTCACTATCAGACAAACGGCGGCATAGAGACCATTAATTATTAAAGTAGATAGTGGAAAGGATAAAGAATAAAGTAGATAGTGGAAAGTAGAAAGTAGAAAGCGTAAAGTAAATTATGAAGAAAACATACGCCCTCATCCTCTTATGCCTTGCACCTATGTGGGCATTCGCACAGGTAGGTGAACATAGAAATCAGTTTGCCGTAGGCTTTCAGGCTGGATATAACCTCAACTCCGTTGATTTCGTGCCGAAGGTGAACCAGAAGATGTACAAGGGACTGACAGGTGGATTAACGGCAAGATATACGTGCGAGAAATATTTCAAGACAATATGCTCTATCCAGATGGAATTCAACTATTCTCAACTCGGCTGGGAAGATGACATATACGATGTAAACGACAAGCCTGTTCCCACCACGACTAATCCCGAGGAAAGTGAGAGTTTCAAGCACTCGATCAACTACTTCCAAATTCCCATACTCGCCCATCTGGCTTGGGGAAAGGAAATGCGAGGCATGAACTTCTTCTTCAACGCTGGTCCTGTACTCGGCTTCTGCCTCGATGACAAATACGAGACTAACTTCACCCCCAAGACAGCCAACTATCAGGGAAGAGGCTATCAAAGTGAGGCAAACGTAGCGACAATGAAAAAAATACTCGAAGAAAAGGAACGTAAACCTTCCAACTCCTTCGATTTTGGTATAGCGGCGGGTCTTGGAGGTGAACTCCATATCAAGTCCATAGGCAGATTTCAGGTTGAAGCCAGATATTACTATGGTCTCGGCAATATCTACGGCGACAGCAAACGCGACCCATTTGGCAGATCCGCACACCAAACAATCATTTTACGCGGTGCATACCTGATTGACATCTAAATTGACTCACTTAAATATATCCCCCTCAGCCTTCATGGGTTACGGGGGATTTTTTATTCTCTGCTTACGCAGAGGGAGAGGAAAGCAAATTGGGGGTAAATTAATTCAGTAAATTATATTCAGTAAATTAAAACAAAAAAATTTTTCTGTAAATTAATTTCCCCAGCGGCGAATGCCGCGTCTAATTTACTGGCTTTAATTTACTGGCTTAATTTACTCCCCATTTAATTTCCTCCCCCACCGACGCAAGTCGGTGTTTAGATACTATCATTTCAACCACCGCCTGAGTTTCCATCGTCCATTGCTATTCTCTCATTGTTCCTCCGCTCATCCCCTGCTATTATAGCGAAGCCACAGCGAAGGCAGAGCGAAGCCACAGCGAAGGCAGAACCTATCTTGAGTGAAGAGTGAAAAGTGAAGAATCTAAGTTACACCTCGGCATTGGCGCCCTTGCCGTCATGAACTCTCAATCTTCAACTTTAGTCTTTTGCCTTTAGCCTTTTGACTTTAGCCTTTTGACTGATTCACGATGCAAAGGTACAAAGACATTCCGAGAAATCAAATAGTTGTCCCTCTCCCAGAACAAAATGTGTCCCAGATTATATGAATCCTTAGAATTGAATGTATTGACATAAGTGTATAGCGTAAGTGAATGGAGATTATGTATGAATTGCAAAAAGTTGAAATTTAACATTTAACATTTAACATCTGAATCTGCATGTTAAAATGTTAAAATGTTAAATGTTAAAATTCACCGAATTAACTTTCTACAATCTTGCGACCAATGCTCAATTCTAAGGATTTCAATCACATACACTAATACTACTTTACTCTATTCTCTCTCTTAATCGATATGATATTATATATCGCGCACGCGCGATATTTAATATATGTCTTTATTTTATCGTTTATTGATTCAAGAAAAAGGAAAACGATGTAATTTAACATTTAACATTTTAACATCTTAATCTGAATCCGCATGTTAAAATGTTAAATGTTAAAATGTTAAATTACACCGAATTCACTTCTTACAACCTTGCGACCAAAGTTCAATTCTAAGGATTACGATCACTTACACTAATACTATCTTACTCTATTCTCTCTCTTAATCGATATATATAATATTAAGTCTATATTTTAGCGTTTATTGATTCAAAAAAAAGACAAATTAAAAGATTATGGCTAATTCGTCGAAATTCACGTTAAATTGACACTTTTGAGCATAAAGAGTTGATATACATCAAGCAAGGGGTATTTCTCGTTATTTTTTACCTGAAAAATTTTTGTATCTCAGAAATAATGACTACCTTTGCACCGCAATTCAGAAATGAAGCAATAAAACAAGCACCCTTAGCTCAGTTGGTAGAGCACCTGACTCTTAATCAGGGTGTCCAGAGTTCGAGCCTCTGAGGGTGTACTTCTTTCGGAATTGGCAACATAAATGTTGCACCCTTAGCTCAGTTGGTAGAGCACCTGACTCTTAATCAGGGTGTCCAGAGTTCGAGCCTCTGAGGGTGTACTTCAAGAAGTCCTAATCAATTTTTGATTAGGATTTTTTGTTTTCTCATGAAAAATCATTACCTTTGCAACACTTTCTAAGGTTATAAGGTTTTGAGGTTATAGATCATAAGCCCCACCCCGTTCATAAGCATCCCGACCCGAGATTCTAAAACCAATAAACCTTCCACCTGCAACTTGAGCTATGCGAAAGTTGAGTTAACAACCCAAAATTCAAGGAAAATGAACAACTTTGTCTTTCAGAGTCCGACAGAATTCGTATTCGGACGCGACACAGAGAATCAATGTGGCGAAGCGCTCGCAAGAGCGGCCTGCTTGCGCGTGTAGAAGCCTCCCTAAACAAGTCTGGCATTCCTTATTGCCTACTCGAAGACATTAAGCCTAATCCTGAGGACACAAAGGTATACGAAGGTATAGAACTCGCCCGAAAGGAGAACATTGATTTCATCCTTCCTGTCGGCGGCGGTAGCGTTATCGATACGGCAAAGGCAATAAGTGCAGGATTCAACTACGACGGCGATTTCTGGGATTTCTATTGCGGAAAGAACAACGTGGAGAACTACCCTAACGTGCTCCCCATTGGTGTAGTACTCACCATTCCGGCAGCAGGAAGCGAGGCATCGGGAAACACGGTAATAACAAAGACCGACGGAATGTTCAAGCTATCAATCCGCACAAAGGCTATCCTACGCCCAAAATTCGCCATAATGAACCCTGAGCTTACCATGACCCTACCTCCTTACCAGACAGCCGCTGGCATCGTAGATATGATGGTCCACACTATGGAGCGTTATTTCTCCCCTACCCAAAGCTGTGAGGCAACAGACCGCCTTTGCGAGGCTGTACTTATCAGTTGCATAAACGAGGGCCCGAAGGTAATAGCCAACCCAAACAACTACGAGGCACGCGCCAACATCATGTGGCTCGGCACAATGGCTCATAACGGCATCTGTGGCGTGGGACGAGTCGAGGACTGGGCAAGTCATCACATGGAGCATGAAATAAGTGCGATATATGGTGTTACTCATGGTGCAGGTCTCAGCGTAATGGTTCCTGCATGGATGACATTCGTGATGAAGAAGGACGTTACAAAGATTGCACAATTCGCACGCAGAGTTTTCGGAGTTGAAGGCAATAACGACGAGGTTGTGGCAACAGAAGGCATCAACCGCCTCAAAGCGTTCTGGAAATCAATCGGTATGCCCGTAACGATGAAGGAACTCGGCATAGATAATCCTGACATCGATGCTCTCGTTGCCAAGCTACACGTAAACAAAGGCGATAAAATTGGTGGATATGTGAGTCTTTCAATGGAAGATTGCAGGAATATTTATGAGATAGCAAGCAAAGCCTAACCAAGCCTTCCCAAAGGGAAGGATGTCATATAGTAGTAAAGTCGCAAAAAATGCCTAATCCTGATATTGAGAGAATTAGGGATTTATACTATAAAACATCCTTCCCTTTGGGAAGGCTAGGTTAGGCTTCTCTCACTTCACCGCCCTACTTGGCACCCCTCTACTCACGAGCATAGCCTGATCAGCCTGAATCTTATCAAGAACACCTTCATCCGACTTACTCTTACCATTGAGCTGAGACATTTCCTTACGGTAAAGGGCTATGCGCTGAAGAACATACTGGGTATAGGCATCAGCATAGCTGAGACGCTGATTTGGAGCGAGTTTTACAGCAGCCAAATCTATTGCAGAAGAAATATCATCTATCGCGAGAGACAGACCTCCCATAGCCTCCTCCACCTGAGCACGCAAGGCATAACACTCGGCATCATCCTTATAAAGCTCTACAAGATGATTCGCATGGTCAAAAGCTTCGGGCAGTTTCTTGTCATCCACGTTGTTCAGAACAAGTCCCATGAGCGCACTCTTATGATCAGGCTCATATTTCAGCACCTGCTCATAGTCAGCACGGGCAAATGAATATCTGTGAAGTTTATTATTGACAAAGGCACGGAAATACAACGCCCCGATATGCGTTGGATATAGGTCGAGAATGTTGGAATACTCATCCAAGGCATACTGCCATTGCTCAAGTGCTATATTACACTCCGCCTTACGCATACGATACTCCAGCGACCTCGGATTCTGATCTATCTTCTTTGAAAGTACGGAGATAGAATCCTGCCATTGCTGTGGCGTCTGGGCATTAGCAGAGAGACTGAAAGCCAACAAAAAGCCCCCCAGCCCCCCAAGGGGGAGTTTTTTAGATAGTATTTTCTTCATATAAGTAAGTAGTCAAATTGTATTTTATAATCAAGAATTAGAGAATTAGAGATTTTTCTTTTGAATTTTTGAGAATTTGAGGAAGGTCGCTTACGCTCCTGTCAATCACGGTAATTCCCAATGCTACGCAAATAGCAAACCTTCTCTCTTTCGCATTAATTCAAAAATCTCAAATTCTCTAATTCTTGATTATAAAAATAAATCTGTACATTTACTTAATAAAAGATAAGAAGTAAAAAGTAAAAAGTATAGTTAGTATTGACACCTAATGTATAACGAACAAAAGGTAATCATACTTTTTACTTTTTAATTTTTACTTCTTACTTTTTTATTTATGCCTTCTTAATGAAGTCAACAATCCAAGCACCAACTTCCTTAGTGCCATACTTTGCGCCACCCTCAACCTGAATCTCAGGAGTACGCACGTTCTGATCGAGAGAAGCATCAACAGCCTTACGGATGAGAGCACCCTCTTCCTTCAAGCCGAAATACTCATAGAGCATGGCAACAGAAAGAATCTGTGCGAGTGGGTTGGCTATGTTCAAGCCCTTACCCTGTGGCCAAGAACCGTGGATTGGCTCGAATACAGGAGTAGAAGAACCTGTAGAAGCTGATGGGAGAAGACCCATAGAGCCTGTGATGCAAGAACCCTCATCGGTAAGAATGTCACCGAATGTATTCTCTGTTACCATTACATCGAAGAATGTTGGCTCCTGAATCATACGCATAGCAGCGTTGTCAACATACATATAGTCGGTCTTTACATCTGGGTACTCCTTCTCAATTTCCTGAGCAACCTTACGCCACAGACGGCTTGAAGCCAACACGTTAGCCTTGTCAACCACTGTGAGGTGCTTCTTACGCTGCTGAGCATACTGATAACCTACGCGGAGGATACGCTCAACCTCTGGACGTGAATAGTAGTTGGTATCAAGAGCATCCTCTGTACCGATTTCAGCATTCATAGCAGGCTCCTGCTTCTTACCGAAGTACATACCACCAGTAAGCTCACGAATACAGATGAAGTCAGCACCCTTCACAATCTCGTCCTTGAGAGGTGACTTGTGAACGAGGCAGTCGAATGTGGTTACAGGACGGATATTAGCGAACAAACCAAGCTTCTTACGCATAGCGAGAAGTCCCTGCTCTGGACGTACCTTAGCAGATGGGTTGTTATCGAACTTAGGATCACCGACAGAAGCGAAGAGAACAGCATCAGCCTCCTCACAGATCTTGAAAGTCTCCTCTGGGAAAGGATCACCTACCTCATCAATAGCGTGAGCACCACAGAGAGCCTCCTTGTAACTTACCTCGTGTCCGAACTTCTTTGCAACAGCGTCCATTACGGCTACGCCCTGCTCCATAATCTCTGGTCCGATGCCATCACCTGCCAGAACTGCAATCTTCAAATTCATTTTTGTGTGTCTATATATAAATTTGTTACTAAAACTTCTATTTTTCTGCAAAAGTACTACTTTTTCGGCACTCCACCAAATATTTTATTATTTTTTCAACTTTCGCATAGCTCAAGTTGAAAGTGAAGAGTGAAAAGTGAAGAGTGAAGAATTTAAGTTTGTATTTTAGTTTAAGGTCGTTAATCGTCCCTTTCGCTATAAAAGGTAATTTAAATTCTTCACTTTTCACTCTTCACTCTTCACTTGAAGTCGAGCTTGCGAGACTTCAACTATTTTCACTCAAAGCCGACTTTATCACGTCATTATTGGCACGCGACACAGGCAACTGTTTCTCAACACCAAACAACTGTAACTGATAGCCAGGATTACGAGCTGTCATCGATACCACGAAGTTGATGTTGACAAGGAAAGCCCTGTGACATTGCACGATATACCCAAATTCTGAAAGTGTTTCCTTAATCTGTTTCAACGTGATGCGGAGAGTGCTATGCCTTGTCTCATTCTCCGAAATGTAGTATATATCGGCATAGTTCGCCATTGATTCCACATAGAGAATGTTTGAAGGATCAAGCTCAAGTCTGGCCCCCTGTCCCTGACCTTCAATAACCACCATCACGGGCTTCTCCTCCACCTCTTCACACTTATCATCTCTCTGAAAAAGTTCCTCCTGACGCTTCTCCAAAAGGGAATTGATAGCCTTCACATCGTCGAGCTCACGGCGAAGCTGGTCGTTTCTGAACTCAAAGAAAGCCCATAGGAACATAAACACGGTAACAATCGCCACATTCACGCACATAAGTGACACGTTGTATAGCGAGAAATGTCCGTCTATATAGAAAAACATATCCCATTGCCTTTGACAAAACCAGCCATCGTACATAAGCAGCAAAAGCGCAAGAAGAGGAGTATTAACAATATATGCAACCGCCTCGCGAACAAGGAAGTACTTCAGCGAACCGTTCCTCTTTTCATAATCTCCAAGAGCAGCCTTTGTCAGCAGCAAGGAAAACAAGACGGAAATGAAAGATATCAAGGAACAGACAAGAATATACCCTATACGTCCTTCATCAACCCTGTTTATGCCGAAAGGCTGTACGAGTGCGAGAAAGAACAACACACCTATACTACATTTGAAAGCCCTCTTGAGAATATAATTATAATCATTCATTTAAAAAAAAAACTAAACTCTAAACCCTAATCACTAAACTCTAAACCCTAATCACTAAACTCTAAACCCTAATCACTAAACTCTAAACCCTAATCACTAAACTCTAAACTTTTATACAGGTGCAAAGGTACTTATTTTTTGTCAATCTAACAACAGTTTCTCATGTCATTCGTCACAAAAACCTGCATTTCATCCCATTCACAAGCTATAAATCCCTAATCACGTTCCGTCTATCCCCAAATATTGCCGTATTCAAAAACATCATATAACTTTGCTGGCAAAAACAACAAGTTTTCATATTTTCAACTTATAATTTCAATTATTATGAACACAACAATCTTAGCTGTAACGATAGCATTAATAGCAACAAATATCGTTTACACAGAGTATGTAAACCTACAGGACGAAATTCCGAAGTCCCAAATGCCCTATGAAGCGCAAGCTACCATACCAGCCAAGAGTACAACTATTGTTTATAGCAATATTGAGAAAGACAAGATTTCTCTCAGCGAAATAACTTTCTCGGAGTAAGCTCAAAGGGGAATCTTCTAAAACACTTCCCATTTTGAGGACTGAGGACTATTTCTTTCTGCCACCCAAATCAATGCCTACGCTGAAAGAGAAAAAGTTGTCCCCATTATTTCCGAACCAATAGCCGAGACCCAAATTCAGATGATTAAAACGGTATCCCAGCGTAGGACGTACTACAAAGAAGTCCTTATTCAGACTGAACCTCACATTCATAAACGGAGTATTCTTTCCCGGAACAATATTATCAAATCGGAAGTCCGTAAGCACGTAAGGAGATGATCCACCAATATGTGTCACATAGCTAACACCTGCACCTGCATAGAAATTGGAATTGAATTGATAGCCGTGCGTAGTGGAAAATCCTATTGCAACATCTTCAAGTAGCTCAACATCTAAAAATGCCCTGTAACCATGTCCTAAAGATTCAGAATCTTTGCTTTCCACCACTTCCTGACTCATAACGCCAAGTGAAGAAAGAAGAAGAGCCATAGCCGTTAATAACCTTGTCTTCATTGTTTTTGTTAGTTTTTTTATTATCTAATTCTAGTTTCGCAAGCTCGCCTTTAAGGTTAAAAGTTTTTAACCTGAAAACCTGCAACTTGACCTATGCAAAAAGTTAATTATTTGGGTTTCTGCTGCAAATTTAGTAAATTTCGTGAAAAAAAGCAAGAAAATGGTAGAAAAATCTCAAGTAAAGGTTCAGACTTCAAGTTTCGCTTGTAAATCTTCAGTAAATTAACGTGAATTCGATGATTTTTTCTACACTTCGTATAACATTAATTGGGACATTAATCCAACATTAATTAACGTGAGTTCGACGAATTAGCTTTTGCTGTCGCATAACATTAATATAGGACATTAATGAAACATTAATTGTGACATTAATTAGCCTTACGGCTTCAATTAATGTTTAATTCTCGTCTTAATTCATGTTTTGAAAGCAAAGCTGCTCCTTATTTGTTTTCGTCGAACTCACGTTAACACTTAACAGAAAGCATCCTAACTTCTTGCAAGGTTGGAAATGGCCACTATCTCCGTCATACCTTCGCTTTAGCTCCTATGTAAATACCATAATAATACCATAATAATACCATAAACTATGGTATTATTATGGTAATATAATTGTATTATAATAGGTTTTTGTTAGGAGGAAAGACAAAACAAATAAGTGTTCGTTCATCCTTCGTTCTGCCCTCGCTTTTTCCTCTATTCCAGAGCGAAGGATTAGCGTTGTCATAGCGAAGGCATAACGGCAGATAATAGAAGGACAAACGAAACGACTATTGCATATATCAGTTTTTTTTCATAATTTTGCAGCAAATTACGAAAAAAATCGGGCATAGGGGTATTGTTTTCCCCCAGGTTGTGTGTCTTACATATAAAGACCCAACAAAAAGTAGAAAATGGATTATAACAAACAAGGGTTCGAAAGAATCTACAAAGACAATTACAGGCAGATGTATCGCTTCGCCTTCTCCATACTTGAGGATGCAGAGGAAGCGAGGGATGCGGTAAGTCAGGTCTTTACGCAGATGTGGAACAGTCAACCGGCCATTGCTGACGCATCTGTTACGGGATACCTGCTTGCCGCCACAAGAAACCAATGCCTGAACATAATGCGACAGAAGCGCTTGCGTCAGCAAATGGAGCTGGAAGTCGCTATGCAGAAGGCTCAGCAAGAGAACGAAGAACGAGAGGAACTTATGGAAGAACTCCAGAGAGTTATCAATGATAACCTCACAGAGCAAGACCGACGGGTACTGTCACTTCACTATGATGAAGAAATGACCTACGAGGAAACTGCAAAGGCGTTAGGAATAAGTTCATCAGCAGTAAACAAGCATATAACCCGTTCGCTTGGGAAGATACGTTCAATCCTTAAAATTGCCCGATAATGAAAACAGAAGATATAGACCGCAAGATAGGAATGCCCGACATCGACATGGAATGGGCTAAATTCGAGAAGGAGGTTATTGAGGCTTCCGAGGAAAAGAGTAAAGTGGAGAGTGGAAAGTGGAAAGTAAATAGCAACTGGTCACGCGCAGCCATGATTACAGGAATCGTAATGGGCGTTAGCCTCATCACTCTCGCTTCTATCTACCTCTACTCTACCCCACAGGAAAAGACTGAACCACAAAAAAATGATTCAGAAATGACAGTTACCACTCCTGTTCAGGAAATCATAAAGACTGATACTCTGACAATTAACCGCGAGGTGTTCAAGTTTGACAATATCGAAATGAAGACCATAGCCAAGAAGATTGGCGATTACTATGGTAAGCAGATAGTCTTTGAGAATGAGGAGGCTAAGCACGTTCGCCTCTACATACAGATCGAGAAGACGAAGAGCATAGAGGAAATTGTGGAGTTTATGAATAACTTCAAAAAAGTTCATCTGACGATAGAGGGTAATAGTATTCACATTAGATAAGGGCCTTATGAAAAAAATATTATTCCTCACAATATGCCTTGTCATAGGATTCACGATGGCTTCTGCCCAAAAAGTGACGCTCACATTTGAGGACGTATCACTATCAGAAGCACTCAAAAGAATTGACAAGGTACAGGATGCCAAGCGCATCAACTTCATCTTTGACGAACTCGAAGATTTCCACGTGACGAAAAAGATTCGCAACCAGTCGGTTGAGGATGCCGTCCGTTCGGTTTGCGGTTACTACCCTATGAGCATAGCCGTACAGGATAGCGATATATTCGTAGAATGCGTACAGAAAGCAGCCATTAGATATACTGGTAACATTGTTGATGCTAAGGGACAGGCTCTCGCCTTTGCCAACGTATCGCTCCTTAATCCTAAGGATTCAGCTTTCATCACAGGTGGCGTGAGCAACGAGAACGGTTCATTCACAGTACCTTGCGACGCAAATACGGTTCTTGCAAGAATAACGTATATGGGCTTCCGCACGATATACCGCCTATGCACAAAGCCTGAAATAGGAAAGGTGGTGATGAGAGCTGGTAGTAAGGTGCTCGAAGAACTCACGGTTACAGGCGCACGCATTATAAACAAGGTGGATCGTCAGTATATCATCCCTACGGAGAATATGGTGAAGGGAAGTAGCAACGGCTATGACCTTCTGCAACGTATGTCACTAAAAGGTATAATGGTGGATCCTGTCAACCAGACTATCAAGTCAAACAGAGGTGGTGGCGTTCAGATTCGCGTAAACGACATAAAGGCTAACAGTCAGGATATTATGGCAATACGCCCCGATGAGGTGGTTCGCGTGGAGTATGTAGATATGCCAGGAGTACGCTATGGCGACTGGACTTTAGATGCAGTAATCAACTATGTTGTGAAGCGCAGATATGCTGGATATGTAGGTGGAGTCAAGTCATTACATGCCTTTACATCTGGATTCAACAACACCAATTCGTATTTCAAGTACAACTATAAGCTTTCAGAATTTAGTATCAGTCATTACTTAGGCTGGCGCGATGTTTACAAGAGATATCACGAAAGCAAAGAGGAATATATATTCCCAGACGGAGAAACCCATAAAATGAACTATGATGGTGTATATTCTCCATTCATGTACGCCCAAAACATTATGCAGGCAGCATATAACCTTGCCAAGCCTGATATATACACGTTCAACGCAAGTTTCTATCTCTATGCATATAATTCTCCAAAGCGAGGGATACATTCTATTGTAAGCGAAACAGGAAAAGATAACAGGTTTAACTACGAAGACAGGAAGATGAAGGAATATAAGCCTTCACTCGACCTCTATTATTTCGTTAATCTGCCAAAGAAGCAGACTCTTGCAATAAATGCAGTAGGTACAATCATCACGACAAGAAACGAATATGGTATGAGCGAGTACATATTGCCCCAAAACTACGTTTGCGAGGACAGGAAAGCCCCGGAATTGAGTTCTCTCGGTGAACCTGTAGCCGATTACAACTATTCAACAAGGGGAAAGAAGCACTCTCTCATTACCGAGGCTATCTATACGAAGGAAACGGAGAAAGTGAACATATCAGTTGGAGGTGAATATACCATTGGCTTCACGGACAACAAATACGTAGGCAGCACCAACGCCCATGCCTTGATTCACAATAACAACGAATATCTGTTTGCTCAGATTCAAGGAAATATTCCTTTCGGAAAGAAGGAACAGACGATAGGCTATCAATTAGGCATAGGTGCAAACCGTTCATCTATTCATCAAGGTGATTTCGGTTACAACAACTGGATGATACGTCCGCAATTGACGGTTTCAATTCCTGTCAGCAAAAATGCGAACATAAAATTACAGTCACGCATAACTCCAAACGAACCATCACTTGCAAATGTGACCGATGTAAGGCAATATGACAATTCGCTTTTTATCAAATCAGGCAACAAGGAACTTAAACCATCACACACATGGTATAACGAGGTAAGTTTAGGCGGAGAGGTGAAGAACGTGGAATATACGTTAGAAGCTTCATGGTCGAACAATCCGAATGCTCTCATGAATACATACACCCCAGAAAAGGAAGCTAATGGAAACTGGGTAATAGTAAGCCGTCCAGAGAACCATAAGCGATTCAGTAAAGGCAACATATACGGCGATATGACATGGAAAATATTTCCTGACAAATGGCATGTGTCATTCTGGACATCATACGACCACTATGAAAGTATCGGCAATACATACCGTCACTTCTACAATACGACTCAGGTCGGTTTCTATTCATGGGCTCAATTTGGCAACTTTAGCATGGATGCTCGTTTTAGCACACAACCGCGTTATTTAACAAGCGAACTCATCCAAGGTTTAGAAAAAAGCGGCGACGTAAGCATCTCTTACAAATGGAAGGATTTGAAGTTCTCCTTAGGATGTATGTTGGTCGGCTCTCCAATGGGCTTTGACTACAATTATACCATAAACAACAAATGGTATAAGACAGACGCGCATCTCTACTATAGTGAAAATGGTAATATGCTTCATCTTAGCGCCTCATGGAATTTCAGCCACGGACGCAAATACAAAGCTGCTGACCGAATACTTAATAACAAGGATAATGATTCGGGAGTGAGATAAGTCAAAAGTAAAAAGTAAAAAATAAAAAGTATGATTACCTTTATTCGCTAATGCTTTAGACATAAATACTAACTATACTTTTTAATTTTTACTTTTTACCTTTTACTTTACAAAATTGCGTGACTATTGCGTGACCGAAGGATATGTCACAACATAGTCACGTTATTTATTTGTGTATATCGCGGGAATGATATAATTTTGCATTCAGTTAATTATTTAGACAATAAACGCAAAAAACTCAAAACACAAGACTATGACAAAAGAACAGATTTTTGAATTGATCAACGGGATGCAGAATCCTGTGATGTACTTGGCAACAAGCGAGAACGGACAGCCTCATGTGCGTGCTGTCCTCTTATATAGTGCCGATGAGAATGGCATCGTCTTCCATACAGGCAAGTTCAAGGAGCTTCACAAGCAGCTTCAGGAGAATCCGAAGGCTGAGGCTTGTTTTGCAACAGGCAAGTATCAGGTGCGCGTTGAGGGTGAGTTCAAGCTCGTGGATGACATCGAATTCAAGAAAGAGATTATCAACCATCCTTCACGCAAGTTCCTTCAGGGCTGGATAGCAGAGCAGGGCTTGGATGCCGTTCTTGACTTTATTCAGGTTTACAGAATGGAGCATGGCAAGGCTCAGACCTGGAGCTTTGAGGATAACTTCAAGGCGAAGGAGTATGTAGAACTCTAAAAAAAATACAGCCCATCACAAACAGCCCCTCACCTGCCCTACGGGCATCCTCTCCCCAAGGGGCGAGGAGGAAGTTAGTATTTATCCCTCATAAAATTCTTCATAAGCAATAAGAGGTAACTTTTCCCTCGCCCCTTGGGAGAGGGTGCCCACAGGGCGGGTGAGGGGCTGCTATTTTATATTAAAAATGTGCACAACAGAATACATTAACTTCGTGTGCTCTCAGTTAAAGGGAGCAGGCGAAATAAAGAAAAAGAAGATGTCGGATGACTGGTGCATCTGCATCAACGGCAAGCCGATAATTTTTGCCTTCGACAATCTGTCATACGTCAAGATGAATCCCGCTATCGACGATATGATGAAATCGGCTTGGACTGGCTATCCCTATGCCGGAGCAAAGGAACACTATGTGCTGAACATAGAAAAACGTGACGAGGCAATGAGGGTGGTGAAGAGATTGCTAAAAAGACTTCCCCCCCTTACCCTCCCATAAAGGGAGGGGAGTATATAGTATATGAAAACTAAAAAATATCAACCACCAAACGCAAAGACGCAAAGCTTATAATATTTATAAACTTTGCGTCTTTACATTATTTAGCGATAGATACTAACCACTCCCCTCCCTTTATGGGAGGGGCATGGGGGTGGGTCTTTTATTTCTTCAGCTTATACCTCTGTATCTTACCACTTATAGTCTTTGGGAGTTCATCAACGAACTCTACGACACGAGGATATTTGTAAGGGGCAGTCTCGTGCTTTACGTGGTTCTGCAATTCCTTTGCCAACGCATCGCCAGCCTTCGACTTGTATTCGTCGGCAAGTACGATGGTTGCCTTTACTATCTGACCACGAATATCATCAGGAACAGCAGTAATGGCACATTCCACAACGGCAGGATGCGTCATTAGTGCCGACTCAACCTCGAATGGTCCTACACGATAGCCAGATGTCTTGATGACATCGTCGGAACGTGACACGAACCATAGATAGCCGTCCTCATCGCAATATACGATATCACCTGTATAGTAGAGTCCGTTCTGGATTCTCTCCTTCGTCATATCTTCATCGCGATAGTAGCCCTTGAATAGTCCGAGCGGCTTGCCCTTATCCACACGGATTACAAGCTCTCCATGCTCCATTGGGGCTACGCTCTTCTGCTCGCCATCAACAACATCTATGTCGTACTGCGGATTCCTTACACCCATAGCTCCAGGCTTTGGCTTTACCCAAGGATAGGTGCCGACAACGAGCGTGGTCTCGGTCTGACCATACGACTCATATATCATAATGCCCGTCTTCTTCTGCCACTCATCGAATACGCTCGGATTGAGAGCCTCACCTGCCGTGGTGCAATATTCAAGTGCTGAGAGATTGTAAGCCGTGAGATCCTCACGAATAAGGAAGCGATAGATGGTAGGTGGTGCGCAGAAGGAAGTGATGTGATAGTCCTGCATTATACGGAGAAGGTCGGTTGGCTTGAACTGCCCCTCATAGTCATATACAAAGACTGTGGCACCGGCTATCATCTGTCCGTAGAACTTACCCCACACGGCTTTTCCCCATCCTGTATCGGCAAGGGTGAAGTGAAGCGAATTCTCATGAACATTGTGCCAGTACTTGGCAGTAAGGATATGTGCGAGAGGATATGAGAAATCGTGCATCACCATCTTTGGCTCGCCTGTTGTTCCGCTCGTGAAATAAAGAAGGAAGTCATCCGTCACCTTATTTCTTTCAGGAGCCTCGAAAGGGTCTGCCTCCTGAAGTCCACGCCAATAATCGTACCAGCCATTAGGAATAGTAGGACCTATTGAAATGCAATGGCGCAAGGTTGGACAATAGCGTTTTGCCTTCTGCACATTACAAAGCACGTTCTGGTCTCCGCAAGCCACTATGTAGCCAATACCAGCCATGTGGCAACGGTAAATGATATCCTTATCGGTAAGCATGTGGGTAGCAGGGATGGCAACAGCTCCAAGTTTATGGAGAGCCACCATAGTGTACCACCATTCTATTCTTCTCTTGAGGATGAGCATCACCCTGTCACCTTTCTTTACGCCCATTTCCTGAAGGAATGAAGCGCATCGGTCGCTTATGTTCTTGAAAGCGCGATAAGTGATATGTTTCTGCTCACCTTTATCGTTAACCCAGATGATTGCCTCCTTGTCCGGCATTTGCTGGGCATATCGGTCTATGACATCATATCCGAAATTAAAGTCATCGGGTATATTAATTTTGAAATTTTGCATGAAGTCCTCGTATGAGGAGAACTCCGTCTTATCCATGAATTGTTCAAGCATACATTTTGTTTTTGTTATTGTAAAATGCAAGGCAAAAGTAGTAAAATAAAACAATAATCCCGAAAAAAAATGTATTAAATTTCGTGAAATGCCATTTTTTATCGACGAATCGGTTGTTTTTAGAACATTTTTTGCGCACACCATTATAGGTGTGTGCAATAAAAAAAGTACAGCCCCTTTCCTGTCCTTCGGACATCCTTTCCCCAAATGGGGCAAGGAATTATATACTAATGATCTTTCAAAGGAATCCTTATCAATGATCAAATAGTAACTACTCCCTTCCCCCGAGCGGGGGAAGGGCTGGGGGTAGTGGCTTTTTTTCTGTGACTTTCGCGTGACTGAAACAAATTGTCACATTATTGTCACAAAATCTGTCGTATTTTTCTGTAATAAATCGTAATTTTGCAGCGTCAAACGTAGTGTAAAACAAAAATCAACTGGTTTTAAGGTTGACAGGTTTTAGGTTTTCAGGTCAAAATGCCATTAACGAGGCAGACCTTTAACAAGAAAGCCTCAAAAACTTCAACCTAAAAATTCTTAATGAATAAGTAAAATGAAACGTACACTTTCGTTATTGACATTTTTGCTGATTGGCGTCAGCACATGGGCAAAGAAAACAAGTAATCCTGACATCGACGGAACAATCGTTGATTCACAGGGACAGCCTCTGGAGTTCGTAAACATCTCACTCCTGTCGGGCAAGGACTCAACCTATATCTCAGGCGCAACAAGTGCAGAGATGGGTAAATTCCATATCGTAGCACCTGCCACCGATGGTATACTGCGCATTTCATTCGTAGGCTACGAAACTCGCTATGTAAACGTAAGCGACATAGGGAATGGCATCATTGCTCTCAAGGATGATACACAGATGCTGAAAGAAGTAACAGTCAACGGACAGCTGCCCAAGACCAAGCTCACAGGCAACTCCATGATAACAAAGGTGGAGGGTACGGTACTTGAGAAATCAGGCTCGCTAAAGGAGATGCTGACAAAAGTGCCTGGAATGACCCAGAAAGGTGATGACCTTGAAGTGCTCGGCAAGGGTACACCTATTTATTATATAAACGGCCGTAAGATGCAGGATGCGGACGAACTGAAGCGTCTGCGCTCTGAGGAGATAGCTTCCGTGGAGGTAATCACGAATCCGGGTGCCGAGTATGATGCTACCGTATCTGCCGTTGTGCGCATCAAGACCGTAAAGCGTAAGGGTGACGGCTTCGGTTTCGACATCCACACAGGCAACCATCAGAGTCTCGCCTTTGGCTACAGCGCTCCATTCGCTACCACTAACCTCCGCTATCGTCATAATGACTTTGACGTATTCGGAATGGTGAACTACTGGGAATGGACAAGCGTAAACGATAGTCGTATTGATCAGTCAAGTTTCATCAAGCAAGGCAACGACATGCTCAACATCATGCAAAATATGTCTATGCGATATAACTGGATTGGAAAGGGCGTGAACTACAACCTCGGCTTCAACTGGCAGATAACTCCCGACCACTCAATAGGTGCGCGTGTGGAGCGTCACGACAAGTTCGGCTCTAAGACTGAAATGTTCACAGAGACCACCATTGACCGCTTCATCAACGGAAAGGCTACATCCGAGAATGAATACAACAAGTCTGATCAGAATGACAGGATTCATCAACCATACAATATTGACGGCAACGTATATTATAATGGTAAGGCTGGCAATCTGGGTATCGACTTCAACCTCGATTTTCTGACCAACAAGAGCAACGAAGCCACCAACATTAAGGATATGGACGGCAAGAACAACACATCCGTAATGGAACAGGAACAGCACACATCATCTGATATGCTTGCAACAAAACTGGTACTCTCCTACCCTATCTGGAAAGGTCAGTTACAGGCAGGTACGGAGATGAGTTTCGTAACACGAAAGAGCAGATATTCCATTTCCGGCTATCCACTTCCAGCCACGGAGTCGGATGTGAAGGAAAAGAACATAGCAGCCTTCATGCAGTATGGCTGCGAGATTCCGAAGTTCGGAAACCTGAGTGCAGGTCTGCGCTATGAGCACGTGGGATTCGACTATACCGACAAGATCAACGACACGAAATCCATGTCACGATATACCGATGAACTCTTCCCTTCCCTGTCTTGGTCAAGACAGTTCGGGGCTATACAGACTTCGCTTGCATACAGCATCAAGACCGTGCGTCCTAACTACAACATGCTTGACGAGGGTATCATGTATATCAACCCTTACTCTCTGCAACAAGGTGATCCACAGCTCAAGAATGCCAAGATGCAGGAAATAAGCCTCAACGCCCGTTGGAAATGGCTTAACCTATTCGTTGCATATGAGCGTAGGGATGACGCGCAGTCACAATGGTCATACATTTATAATGACGAGGGCGTGATTCTGATTAAGAACATAAACCTCGACAAGCCTGTACGCAATCTCGCCATGTTCCTCACAGGTTCACCTACATTCGGCGTGTATAGCCCAAACTGGACGGCAGGCTGGCAGAAGTTCTTCTATACTCAGGAACTTGCAGACCCACGTGAGGCTACAGGAAAGCGTGAAATCAGCTACAAGAAGCCACTTATGTTCTTCGACCTCAACAACACCTTCCGACTTAAGCACAGTTGGCAGTTGGAGGCGAACATGAACATCGTGCTGAAAGGTGACTGGATGAACTTCCATATCACAAACAACACCTACAACCTCGGATTCACGGTTCAGAAATGCTGGCTAAAGAACGATGCTCTCTGCTTCCGAGTTTCCGTATTCGATGTGCTCCAGCGTTCACCACAGAAAATCAACATGGATTGCGGATATTATGTCCTCGACCAATGGACTAAGAATAACAACCATCGTCTCGACGTGTCACTCCGCTATACCTTCAACGCTTCACAAAGCAAGTATAAGGGTACTGGAGCTGGTAAGGATGCGCAGAGCAGAATGAAAGATTAAAAAGCCTACCCTAACCCTCCCAAAGGGAGGGAATAGAGATAGGATGTATAAAATTATAAAGTAAACAGCAAAAAAGTAAAAGTAGAAAATAAGAAATAAAATTAATTAATTAATTAAAAACAAAATCAAGCACGAACCTTTGGGGGGATTTTACTATTAAACATCCTTCCCTTTGGGAGATTTGTCGTAAGACCCTTCGACCTTTAAGGAGAAAAAGGCTTGGTTAGGCTTTAACTATGGCAAAGAGAATTGTATTCTTGTTAATCGCGTTGGCAAGCCTCAGCTTGACATCTAACGCGCAGATTACTCAGACAATCAGAGGCGTCGTGACAGATGCCGTAACCCGTGAACCACTCCCATTCGCAACCGTTCAGGTGGATAACTCTAAGGATATGGTTTGCATTACCGATAGTCTCGGTAAGTTCCAGATCAAGGATGTCAAGGTAGGACGCCACACCGTGCGTTGTAATTACGTAGGCTTCCAGACCTTTGACCTCAGCGATGTACTCGTAACATCGGCAAAGGAAACGAATATCGACATCCGACTTCAGGAAGACCAGACCACCCTTCAGGATGTTGTGGTTCGTCCTAACCTCGCAAAGGAGAACACTCTGAATAAGATGGTACTCACAGGCGGACGTATGTTCAGCGTAGAGGAGGCAAGCCGATATGCAGGCGGCTTCGATGACCCTGCTCGTCTGGCAAGCTCTTTCTCAGGAGTAGCAACAAGTGGAGCTACAAACGGTATATCCATCCACGGTAATGCCCCTCACCTACTCTCTTGGCGATTGGAGGACATCGAGATTCCTAACCCAAACCATTTCTCTGACATCTCAGTACTTGGTGGCGGTATCTTCTCCTCACTCTCCGCTATGTGTATCGGCAACTCCGACTTCCTCACCTCTGCCTTCCCAGCAGAATACGGTAATGCCGTTTCGGGTGTGTTCGACATGAAGATGCGCAACGGTAACGACCATAAGTACGAGCATGCCTTCCAGATTGGTGTGGCAGGTATCGACGTGGCTTCCGAAGGTCCGTTGAACAAGAAGACAGGTGCTTCTTACCTCGTAAACTACAGATACTCAATGACTGGTCTTGCAAGCAGGATGAAGATGATCGACATGCAGGGACAGGTGATGGACTATCAGGATCTTAACTTCAAGTTCAACATCCCTACCCGAAAGGCTGGCACGTTCACAGTATGGGGAACAGGATTCTTCGACCACTTCCATCGCGAGAGTTCTCCAAAGGACTGGGATTCAAAATATGACGAGAGCTATGCGTTCAGCGATCAATGGATGGGTGCTATGGGCGTAGGACACGTTCTGCCTATGAAGCACGGACAGTTGAAGAGCAGCATAGGCGTGACATACAGCAAGGATGAGTTCACACAGGATGCGTATTATGACCTTCCAGAAGATATTTACACACGCGACAACACCGATGGCCTAAAACGAGAGCCTTTCTTCGCCGAGAAGAGAAGCTTTACCAACCTCACGGCACGCTCTACATATACCCACCGCCATTCCAACCGTTGGTTGGCTCAGTATGGTGCCGTAGTTACAGAGATGCTCTTCAACGTGGATCTAAGGGGGGCATACGTTCTCCACGGTCCTCTACATACCGTATGTGATAACGACGGCAACACCACGCTTTTCTCTGGTTTCACGGCACATTCATTCACACTCAACCCAAAGACCACGCTCAATGCAGGATTCAACGTGCAGCATCTCCTTCTCAACGGCGCTACCACCTTCGAGCCTCGTGTGAGTATGTCACGCAAGCTGAGCGATGACATAAGCCTCGCATTTGCTTACGGACTTCATAGTCGTGCGGAGAAGACCGACGTATATTTCACACGCAATACCCCACAAGCAGATGAGAGCAACAACTGGAACCCTACGGTTACAGAGAGCGACGAACTGGTAAACAAGAAGCTCGGATTCACCAAGAGCCATCACCTCATGGCTACCTTTGGCTGGAAGCTCTCTGACCATTGGAACCTGAAGGTAGAGCCTTTCTATCAGTATCTGTTCAATGTCCCAGTAGAGGACGGCAAGCCTTATTCCGTACTCAACCGTCAGGAGTTCTACCTCGACAGGGCATTGGTAAACAAGGGTAAGGGTCGCAACTATGGTGTTGACATCACCCTTGAGCGTTATATGAAGAATGGTTGGTACGGTATGGCTAACGGCTCTTTCTTCAGCAGTAAGTACAAGGGTGGCGATGGCAAATGGCGTCACACTCTCTTCGACCGCAACTACATCGTCAACGTGCTTGGTGGTAAGGAATGGATGCTTGGACGCAACAAGAACAACATGCTGAGCGTCAACATCAAGGCTACATTCCAGGGAGGCGACAGAGATACTCCTGTTGATAAGGAGAAGACACTCTCACACCCAGATTTTGAGGTGCAATACGTTGAGGACGAGTGTTTCTCAAAGCAGTATGACCCTATGCTGATCATCCACTATACCGTCAGCTACCGCATCAACAAGAAGAAGTTGTCGCA
>CADCIQ010000002.1:107497-109096 GCA_902801425.1 uncultured Bacteroidales bacterium
GAGTTCAGCATCAAGCACATCAACTGCACAGGCACCAAGAGCCAGTATGGTTATAGCTACAACTATCGCACAGGCGAGTTCAAGGAATCAACCTTCACCCTGTCTTTGCCGAATATAAGCTATAAGATTGAGTTCTGATTTAGTGGAAAGAGTAAAGTGTAAAGTTGAAAGTGTAAAGTATAATGTAGAAAGTATAATGTTGATTGCACAGCCGCTTAAGGATTATACCTAGGCGGCTTTTACATATTATAACGTGAGTTCGACGAATTCAAGACTGCGAGGGCTGAAAGCCCGACACCTAATGAGGGCACTGAAAAAGTCCTCATTTTTTGGATTTTTCCTTCTGTGAGCTTACAATTTATAACTTTGAATGTTTGAATACGGCAGAAATCGCATATTTTCATTTTCCCTATTTATATATTGGTAGATACCCAATTATTATAACATCAAGTTACAATTTGAAAGTGTTAAATACTTTTTCAGTGCCCTCCTAATAGGGCAGTCCGTGAGGGCTGTCAATGCGGATGTGTGGGGAACGGAGCGCTGTAAGTGCGACACCTATAAACTATGACTCTATGTGTCGGACTTTCAGCCCTCATTAAACAAAAAACAACCAATATAACAGCCCTTACGGACTGCCCTATTAGGTGGCGGGCTTTCAGCCCTCACAGTCATAAAGGCATCGAAATCAACGGAATATATAAAGCCCTTCTTCCGAAAGCTATCGGAAAAAGGGCTTTAATATTGTATTGAGTTTTCCTATCAGGCAATCATCTTTTCAATTTCCTTAATGAAAGCTTCTGCTAATATAACCTGAGTTCGATGAATTTACCAAACACAAAAGAAAAGATTTTTCCTGGATTTTTTCAAAAGATTATCTCCAGATTTCTGAAGGAGCTTGCGACTGAAATTTCTTTGAAATTTTCATCCTGATATTTTATTGTTGATTTTATTTTGATTTTTGTATAGATTTTAAAATCCAATCTGAAAATCATGAAAAAATCTATTCTAAAATATTGTGAGGAATAAAAAAATCATTTCGCTCGTTCCTCGGAGTTCATTCCCAAGCCAAGCCTTAGCTTCCAAGACTCTCTTCTGAGAAAGCAAACGGCAACAGGTCTTTTATGCTATTGAATATGAAGATTCCATTTTGCCCGACCAACAATATGCGGATAGGTTGGTTGAAACGCATTTCTTGTTCGAGAATGACCTGACGACAAGAGCCACAAGGTGAGACTGGTACGGTTACAAACTCGCCCTCTGTGTTTCTGGCAGAGATGGCAAGCGACAGGATCTTAGTGTTAGGATATTGCGCCTGAGACGAGAAAACAGCCACACGCTCGGCACATAATCCGACAGGATAGACGGCATTCTCCTGATTGCATCCACCTACGATAACGCCGTTTTCGAGTCGCAAGGCTGCTCCTACATGGAAGTTACTGTAAGGCGCATACGATGCTTCAGTCATCTGCATAGCCTTATCTACGAGCTCACGATCCTCTGAAGAGAGTTCTGAATACTCATATACGGAGTAATTGATAGTAAGAGAGTGGCCTCTCCCCCCGCCCTCCCCCATAGGGAGGGAGCCGGAAGTCTGTA
>CADCIQ010000003.1 GCA_902801425.1 uncultured Bacteroidales bacterium
GACTACAGAGGGCCCAGAAGGAAAATGTATAGTGAATTAAAATTTATTAACAAAATATATTTGGAAAAATCTATAGGAAGCGGATTTACAACGGACCTGAAACGGACCTGAAGCGAAGGTAGAGCGAAGGCATGCGAAGGCACGACGGAGGCATGGCAAGCGGCCTCGGTAACAGGTAACAAGTAACAATAAGGAATTGTGTGCATGGCCAAGAATTTTACTGAAATTTTCTAAGGAGTTTATATACCTTATTATATATAGAATTATAAAACAGGGCAGAAGTTTTCTTATTGTTACCTGTTACTTGTTACTAAGGGGAGGGGCTATGGGCTGAAAGCGAAACGGCATCATAGCAGGATGATTGCGCACAGAATAGCAATTCATGCGCTTGAAATTACCACACTAATTCTGCAAATTACCACACTAATTACAAAGAATAGCACACTAATTATGCACACGGGGAAAAGGCTTGGAGGTACGGGGAAATTGTCGTAACTTTGTAATCGACAACGGGCCTGAAGGCTCAATTCTCTAACTTCAAAAAAATTCGGCATGACAAAGAAAATTACACAAATTGGTTACATGGATTCTTGCAGAAGCAAGACCATGAAGCGTCTTACTCCTGAGGCGCTCGATACCCTTACCAACTCATTCGAGGTGAACAGCACGATGCGTCAGATTGAGGCAGAGGCTGATCAGGAGATGAAAAGCAAGCTAAAGGGCGATCTGCCTGTGGTGCTCTATGCTTGCCAGATGCCAGAGGATGGCGTGCGTCCAACGGCTGAGACTGCCATTCCAAGCGGATTCTGTCTGCATGACTGGGACCACATGAAGGTGAATCCTCGCAAGTTCTATGACGAGCAGATTGCCGGCAAGGAAACGGAACTGGGCATCGTTCTTGCTCATGTCACTCCACGTGGCGAGGGACTCCGACTGGTGACCATACTCGGTGAAGGCGAGCGAATAACCCAATGCCAGGAGAGGCTTGCAGCAGCATTCGGGATGAGCGAGTTTGCCGACCGCAAGATCAAGGATCTGTCGCGCGTGTCATTCCTCCCCAGCAAGGACTACATGCTCTTCGTTGACAATGACAGGCTCTTCAATCATGTTCTCGAGGAGGGGAATAAGGATGAAGGGATGAAGGATGAGGGGTTGAATGTAAATGAGATGAAGGATGAGGGGATGAAGGATGAGGGGATGAAGGATGAGGGAGTGAAGGTGAGCGACAACTTCAACTATCAGGGCATCAAGTTCAGCAGCATCATCGAGGCTCTGCTCCGCCGAATAGCCACACAGGGAAATCCTCGCGAGGGTGAGCGCAACGACGACCTCTTTATTCTTGTGCGTGAGCTTCGCCACATCTGCGACTACAACTTCAACACGCTCTACATGCTCGTGGCTCCTTACTTCCCCACCCTTCCCGATGCCGAGATTCGCCGCACCATCAGCAACGCCCTTGCCACCAACGGCCGCACGATAACGCCCGTGATGAGAGGTGTGATAAGCGAGCTGAGAAACGTGAGCAACGCTTCTGACGAGACCGACATCCAACTGCCCCGTCTGCCAAGGCTCTCAGCCGTGGAGGAGATGATTCTCGCACACTACCCCAAGCATCTCCGCTCGCAGGTGTATATGGCTATGCTGCCAATCTGGGGCGTATATGGCACACACATCCGCTTCAACTACATGGACGGCCGTGAGAACTCGCTCTCGTTTCAGACAGCCGTGGTGGGCAAGAGCAGTAGCGGTAAGGCATTCGCTGCACATCTCTTCGACCTTATGACGAAGCGCATCCGCATTGAGGACAACATTGAGCGCCAGAAGGCTGCCGAGTATCTCGCCATCTGCAACAAGGCAAGCGATGCCTCAGAGAAGCCCGACGACCCACGTCCGCGAGTGAAGCTCTTCGGCGACGACATCACCACAAGTCAGATGCTGGAGTATCTCGACAATCTCGAAGGAGAACATGCCATTCAGTTCACGGAGGAGGTGGCACGACTCTCGAAGGCGAAGAAGACGGTGTACGGCGATAACGACGACCTTCTGTGCAAGGCATTCGACAATGCCATGGGCGGTAAGGAGAGCAAGAGCCATCTGACGCGCAACATCCGCATTCCTATCTTCCTCAACTGCCTCTACTGCGGTACTCCAGGCGGTATGCATAAGTTCTACAACAACCCTGAAGGCGGTCTGAACAACCGTGTGCTCTTCGCCTTCATGCCATCGGTTAGGATAAAGGGATTTCCTCACTATGAGAACCTTACCGAGACGGAGCAGGCACAGTTTGACGAGGCTTGCGACCTTCTCTCCGAGGCAGGCAAGGACGGTAGGAAGGTGCAGCTGCCGTGGCTCGAGAAGACCGTCATGATGCTCAAGAACAAGTGGGACAAGGAAGACGACGAGAACCCTGACGAGGTGTGGTATGACCTCGGCAAGCGTGCCCTTGTGGTGGCTATGCGTGCTGGTGTGCTGCAATGGTATCTTCGCGGTTGTCCTACTGACGAGAAGCAGATTCGCGACATAGCGAAGGTGGTGAAGTGGACTGCCGAGGCTCACCGACTTGGGGTATATACCTTCTGCGGCAAGGACTACGAGGACATCAACGACATCGACAACTCACTCATGCAGAAGCAGGGACGAATGTCGAAGAACAAGAAGCTGTTCTCTGTGCTTCCCGACCATTTCAGCGTGCAGGAGCTCATTGCCCTTCGTGTGCAGAATGGCGACAGCGCCAACGTGAAGATGGTGATAAGCCGATGGGTGGCCGACGGACTCATCCGCAAGGTGTCAGAAGGATGCTACGAGAAGGTGCTGCAACTGGTGGCGTAAGAGGGCGGTAACAAGTAACAGGTAACAATAAGAAAAATAGTGTAGAAGAAATTTTGTGGGGTGCAGGAATATTACTATCTTTGCAGACGCATGAGGGTTCTTGCACCCACATTTTTAAGGAGTGAAAGGAGTACAAGGAGTTATGCTCCTAAAGTCGCTTAAGTAGTACAAGACGATAGCATTTGTCGTTTACTTGAGGGCTTAAGACATTCGTCTTGAACTCCTTGTACTCCATGTACTCCTTATACTCCTTACAAAAATCAAATAAAATATGGAAAGAAATATATTAAAAGACATACTGAATCGGTTTGACCACTTTATAAAGAATGTGGATTTCGACAATCTGCCAGAGCGGGATAGTGAGGACTATCGCGAACTGCTGATGCAGACGGCTAACGACGGGATATTCTGCGATGGCAGATACAGCGCGAACACGGAATATACGCTTGAGGTATTCGAGAACCCTGCCCATGCAAGCCAGAGCCGTAGTCTGGCTGCTATCAATGCCCTGAGCGAGAAAGACCGCGTGCGCTTCAGGTTCTATCTGGATCTGAAGGATATGTGCTATCCTCTTTTCCGTGGCAAGAAGACAGACTGGTCGGCATGGCCTTGGAACATGACCGACGGCGAGAGCAGCTTGGACAACAAGGAGCTGTATGCCTTCATAACCGACTGCAAGTGGCCTAACCTGTCGGCTGCCATCCTGTATGACATTCACATGCTGATGATGAACGACGAGGAGAACTACACCAGCGTGGCTCGCAATGAGGTTTCGATGCACGTGTTCTATGGCATAAAATCACATTGGGGAGGACATGACCAGTCAGAAGAGAAAAAGAAGAAACTCATTGCAGCCATAGGCAAGTGCGCCGACGACCTGTGGGCTGTAGAGAACCACATGAAGGTGGGAAGGCTCGTGTGTAAGGATATGCTCGAGTTGTCGCTCTATGACGCTATGGACACGTTTATCGACTCTACGTTCCGCTATCAGCAGGTGCTCATGGCGAGTGAGATGGCTGCATGGATAAGGGAGAACTGGACCATAGGCGAGAGACATCCTGAGAAGGCAAAAGAGAAGGCGTTGTGGGCAAAGCTTGATGAGCTGAAAGCAAAGTATGACGTTAAGTCGCCAGACATGAACCACACCTGTCTCATCATCGCCGTTGACATACTCCAGATGTCGATGTTCTCAGAGGAAGAGGAGAACTTCGATGATGACGATGAATGGATTGACGAGTCTGACGAAGATAAAACAGAGTAAGGGCGTGGAGTGGGAAGAAGAAATATTTGAGCCTCGGCCGAAGAAGGCAGTTGGGCGTCCAGCGAGGAATCCTTTTCATACCGTAGAGTGTGAAGAGGATTTCATACGTCGCTGTAGGAATATGGTAGAGAGATATTATCACCCCACGCCTAACACATATTCGGGTTTCGTGTTTGCAGCAAGGAAGAAGACAAGCAAGTCGTGCTTCTGGGCGATGATCTATATCTACTATTTGGAAGAGAAAGGCATGGATGAAAATTATTCAGGCTTCATAGAGCGCGTGGTAAGCACGCTCGGCAACTCGGTGATATGCGACCGCCCCACTTTGAGCCGTACCATCAAGGGCCTCCAGAAATTGTATATCACTATTGATGATGCCCGACTGAAGGATATGGATAAGGATGTAAGCATTTCAGATGCTGACATGAAGGCTCACAAGAAATACAGGAAGCAGTATGTGGATGTGGTGAAGTACTGGGAAGAGTGCCTGGGGTAACAAGTAACAGGTAACAATAAGGAAAATAGTGCATCTGCCTATCGTTTTGTTGTCTGAATATTTGGTGGTGTTATGAATTTCAATTACTTTTGCACTTGATAGAAACAAACCTAAGACAAATGAAGAATCTATTTGGAATATTATTATCATTACTATTGATAACTGCTTGTCGTAATGAACCAAGCAATTTAGACAAATTATTGTTCGTTCTGGATCATCACAATTGTGTTGATTTTAGTGAGGATGGACGTTATTATAATGTTGATAGCATACTTGAACTGGTAGATTTGAGTGACTATCAGCGTGAAGGTAAAATAGTGCGTATCGAGCGTCTTAGGATATCTAATTCTTTTTTGGATAGCCTCTGTACGGATGAACAATTGAAAGAACTTGTTTATGACAAGAGTCATAGTGCTGCTGTAAGAGTTACTGCATTTAAGGCTTTAGCCTCAAGGGGATATAATGGCTTGGAGAAGATGGTTCTTGACAATTATAAGGACACTGCGAAATTGAGTGTTGGAGGTGGTGACTATTGGTGGGAAGAACACGTTGGAAGTATGTTCCTTTCGTTTGCTGATGGTGCTCGTAGTAAAGGTTCTATCTCAGTTCAAGATTCTTTGATGAATGACTCTCTCGCTTTGTTCACTCCAGACATTCCAATATATGACTTCTTAAAGGAAAAACTTAAGAAAAGGCCTCCTGTTGATGATGCTCATTATAATCGTATTCGTGAATTGTACATAAAAGAGCCATGCGAGGAACTTCTGATGGCATTGGCAAGATACCATAAAACGGATGATTTGGAATTTATTGCAGCCGAATTGGAGAATTTCAATCTTGAAGAACCTCATATAGAGAGTGCGTTGTCTGCTATTGCAGTTTGGCCACATCCATTCTTCAAGAAGAAACTTGAAAAACTTAGAGATGCCATAATTGCAGGAAAGTTAGGTAGCGGAATGCGTGAAGTCGATAGATTTATTAAGGCGGTTATGGCCTATGATTATTCATGGGCGCACCAATTCCTTGATACTTCATTGGCATTGGAGAGTAAAGCTCCGAAAAAGAAATATCAGACTCTTATTGTTGATGCATTCCATCATTGTTATGGCATAAAAATTCCTATGGATTTGATTAAAAAATATCCGTCAAAGCAATGTAATTGCCTCTATCACGATAAGCCTCTACCATGATGAAGGAGTAACAAGTAACAGGTAACAATAAGGAAAATAGTGTTCCCTGTTTACTAAGTGGTCGATTACTTCTTGAGTTTGCCATTGTTCTTCCAGAGTGAGTTTGTTGTGGAAATTCAAATAGAAATTAGAAAAAAGTTTGCATATATCAAGAAAAATAACTAATTTTGCACTCGTAAATTTTGTTTATGATAGCCTGTGAAATAATAAAATTGACTTTATTAAGTTCATGATATTATGGATCAAAAAAAAGGTGTCATTTCAAAATGTTCCACCAATGTTCCACCAATTTGGGGCTTAGAAAACGACTAAAAATTGATAATCTACTGATTTCCAGGGGAAATAGCGGGGTGTAGCGCAGTTGGTAGCGCACAAAAAAATCACATTTCTTGACTTTCTATTTTCGGTTATAACAGTCTCTTTTTCAGTGTATTGAAATTTTGTGAGATTTTTTAATATTTCTTTTGTCTGAAACAAATCACACCAAAATCACACCAAGAGATTTTTCCTTAATTCCAAAATGTTTTTGAAAAACATAACGAGATAAGACCATTAAGATGACGATATGGTTAATGGAATAGTGAAATGTTGTGAATATGATATTCAAATTAGGAAAATTTCGTTAAACAGATACGCTTTTAATTGATTTTATGATCTAATATTTGGTAATTGCCTATAATCTTCGTATCTTTGCATTGCTTTACGAGACGTGTCCGCTCTGAAGGATGCAAGAGAAGGGTCAATTCAGCTCTTCATCAGGAATGGTAAAGCTGAAATAAACATTCAATCCTGATGTAACTGTAAAAGGCAGCTTGCGGAGAGTGATTAGCCGACCTCCCACTCCCACCATAGCAGCAAGGTACTGCCAAAAGATTGTGTCCACGCTATACATTCTTACAGAATATTTTACACCTATATTAATATTTAGGTGTTATGTGTTAGTAAGTATGTATAGCGTTTTTGCGTTTATATACCTCAAACGCAAGAAGTGGCTATGATGAGGTTTTATGTTTCATCATAATCACAATCAAAAAATGACCAAGTACTATATTAGAACAGAAAAGGCAGGAGCCTTTAGTACTATCTACTTCAACTTCCAGAAATGCATACCACCAATCCGTTGGAGAGTTTGCACACATATTCAGGTTGATACCCATGCTTGGATTGCTGCAAACAAGAGTGCGGCTTCATGGAACAAGTTTGCAAATTCCGAAATAGGAAAACCAATCGTGGAGAAATTGCTGTTAATGCAGCATACTCTGGAAGAACTCTTCAATGACGGTAAACTACAAAGTAATGCAGACAAGGCACTTGTTGATGAGGTTGTCATGGCTATAGTCAATGCGGATGCTGTGGAGAAGGAGGCGGAGATTGAACAAGCGAAGGTAGAACAAGAAGAGAACTTCAAAAGCCATATACTTAACTTCTACGACATCTTTGTAGAAGGAATAAAGTCAGGAGTCATTCGACATGGCAACAATAAGATTTACGGCAAGACTACTATTGAAAGTTGGGAGTCTTTCCGCAAATACGTGTATGGGTATTGCAGGAAAAAAGACACGTTTGATGATATTGATAAGTCCTATGCAGATGGATTCAGTTCCTACTTGGAAAAATGCGGGTTGATGCCTACAACTTGTAACAAATATATCATCTGCTTTCGTAAACTATGCAACCTTGCAGCGGAATACGGTATCAATCATAATGCGACAAGTCTTAGGGTATGGAAAGAACGTGAAGTCAGGGAAGAAGAAAAGAGGGCTGAGGTGTATCTCACAGATGAAGAACTTGATGCTATCTATAATTATCCTTTGGAAGGAAATGAGGAACATGCAAGGGACTTGTTTGTTTTGGGGTGTCTCTCGTGCCAGCGTTTCAGCGATTATAGTTCTTTGACAAGGGCGAACTTCGTTACTACAGTATTGGGAACACCAATCATAAAACTCCGCCAACAGAAGACAGGTAATATTGTTGAGATTCCAATCCTCGATGATAGAATAAACGAGATATGTCAGAAGTATGATTTTAGTTTCCCAAAGCTGGATGAAAGGCATACCAATGATTTCCTTTTGACTGCAATGAAGAAGATAGCTTCGGTTTGTCCTTCACTGATGGAGAAACACAATACAGTTCTCACAATGACAGAACTTAGGAAGGAACAAAACTTCATAAAATTACGGAAGTTGAAAAACTCAGGCTGCAAGTTGAAGAAGGAAGACTATCGTGTGCTTAGAAATCTGATAGAATACGCAGAAGAGCACAATGGCCAACCTCTTTACGAGCGTGATTCTTTTGGGCAAGCGGTAAAATTCAAGTATGAACTTGTTACCACACATACGGCACGTAGAAGTGGAGTCACCAATATGTATAAGACTGGACTTTTTGATAAAAGGGAAATGATGTCAATTAGTGGTCATCTGACAGAAGCTATCTTTGAGAATTACATTAAGGTCAGTAAGAGTGAACAGGCAGATCGCATTGCTGCAAAGTATTTGAGAGCAAAAATGGAAAAGCAAAATGAAAGAGCAAATGCATAAAACAACGCAAAGTCGTGAGAACGCTTTCTCAAATAACATATCGGACATAAAGGTTTCATGGGATATGATGTCTCATGAAGCCTTATGCGCTGTCCGCGAATGGAAAGTTGATCATGAAAAAGAGTATGCAAGGTTCAAGGCAAGAATCATGCGTTCGCTTTATGGTGACTATACGGAATACTACAAAATATTCAAATTGGCAGTACAATGTATTCCACCATTTGTGATGGAAGGTATACGTGCATTCTTTGACGGAACTCAAAACATTGATAGTTGTAATCCGGAACTTAATGAAGTAATTACAACGATTGTTTCTTCAAGCGGCTACCTAAAGTTTGACAAGAAGAAACGGAATGCTTCTTGCGAATGGATATTGTCTGACAATGAAGAAACAGAAAATAATCTTGAAGGGTTTGACTTTGAAATTGTGGAAGACAAGGATGATGAAGAAAACTATCTATACCAAGAGATTACATCTACAATGGACTTTTGGTATAGCCTACCCTGGGATATGATTAGTGCCATACGCAACTTCACTCCCAACATGAAGGATGAGCAAAGAGCAATCCTCACACGTACCTTATTTTATAAGGTGTTATTATCTTTGCCAGAGATAGTAGAGAATGTAGAGACTTTAGCAAAGGGAAACGGCTACATTTATAACGTACTGTATTTCCTTATCTATGATCATGGTTTCAAAACTTCGTACCGTACTATTGCTCATTCATTCGATAACTGCAATAACATAGGTTCATTCCACACAATTGTGTCTAGGGCAATCTCATTATTGGCAAAGACAAGCATTAGTAAGGGCTATGAAACGAAAGGGGAATGGAAGAAAGATGTAAAACTGCTTACCGAAGCGGACATGCGCATAGGACTTCAAGGTACAATAGATGATACTCATGGTGTTGCAGGTCGTCCAAGAACAGCAACAAACATCATCGAACTTACAGACATGCTCATAGGTGATATTCCTTCCCTTCTGTCCTTGATAAAGGAATACCGAAGGGAGTTCTCGCGCCCTGTTGATCTGGCATACCTTTTTATCATACTACATCATTCAGAAAGAATCAAAGAAGAGTATTACTCTATATTCCACCATGCTATGGAGTCCCTTGAAAACAGAAAGTATGACCTTCGCAATCCACAAGAAGTGTATAACAATTTCCCTGGCGATGATGAGATTCTAAGTAAAAGAGGCACTGCTTATCAGAAACGAATTGCACTTAGGATAAAGGAATGGGAAAGACGTTTCCATAATCAGCGATTATCTGCATAATTTGTAATTTTTTTCATAAAATATTGTATAATTCAAAATAAAGTATTATCTTTGCAAACACATGGAAATTATTTTCAATGTTTTCCATGTCGAAATGTGATGTAAATATATAAAATAGAGGTAATTATATATGTGTCAGGTGCGCAATAAAGTTGATAGGTGCAGAAGGGGAACAATCCTGTTTCAGGACAGTTTTTCTGGACTCTCACGCAAGTATGTCAATAATGTGTTAGGAGAGCTTGTGCGAGAAGGAGGACTTGTGCGCATGGCGCAAGGCATCTACTTGAAACCCAAAAGGACTCGATTCGGAATAGTATATCCTTCGCAAACGGAGATTGTCAGGTTGATTGCCCAAAGGGATAAAGCGCAAGTCTTGCCTTCTGGTGAAACAGCCTTGAATCTGCTTGGCTTGTCTGAGCAAGTGCCGATGACCTCAACATACGTTACATCAGGTTCTGCACGTAATCTGAATATAAATGGGAAAATCGTCAAGTTGACAACCAGCGTTCCAAAGACATTTGCACCCAAGAATGAATTCATGGCATCTCTTTTTCTTGCTCTCAAGGCATGGGATAAGAACGAGCTTGATGGAGAATTTGAAAACAATGTTATGCGTCTGCTTCTTCATCATGCAGACAAGAAGCAAAGCATGTTGGATGACTTACAATATGCACCAGTATGGATTCAAGATTACCTAAAACCAAAGATTGAAACTCTCAGACAAAGCAAACAGGATGAAAACATGGCATGATTATACGTTAGATGAGCGTAAGCAGATTCTGGATATTGTCTATGATAGAGAAGCTGCACTTCAGCAAGGACTCAATCTTTCTGTCATAGAAAAAGATTGGTGGGTGATAATGACGTTGAAGGCTTTGTTCGCTTCGTCCGTGAGTGAATATCTCAGTTTCAAGGGAGGCACATCATTGAGTAAGGGATGGGGAGTGATTAAACGCTTTTCCGAAGACATAGACCTCGCAATACATCACTCCTATTACAATATAGAAAGTACGAGTAAAAGCCAGCGTGAGAAACTACGCAAGAAGGGACGTAGGTTTGTGGTAAATGAACTCGCCTTAGAACTTGAAGGAATCATGCATGGATGGGGATTGACGGATTGCCATATTCTGCCAATCACAGAAAGACAAGATGAAAATGGTATTACTCCTATTGATTCCGATAAGGATCCTGTTGTGCTCCATGTTCAATATGATAGCGTAGTGGCAGAGTCTTCGGAATATATGTTGCCATACGTGAAGGTGGAAATCAGCAGTCTGAGCATGAAGGAACCTACAGAAGTCAGACCATTATGCAGTATCATCAACAAGCATTTCCCTGATGATGATACAGACGCAATGGTTAATGCAAGGACGGTTGTGCCAACAAGAACATTCTTAGAAAAGGTTTTTCTTTTGGCGGAAGAGTTCCAGAAGGCAAAACCAAGAACCCGTAGGATGTCTCGTCACTACTATGACCTATGGCAGCTGATGCGAACACCTTTTGCAGATGAAGCCCTAAACGACAATAACCTTTATCAGGAAATCATAGCTCATCGTGAGGCATATTACCATGTTCATTATATCGACTACTCCAAGTTGCAGCCAGATGTTATTTCTTTCTTGCCTCCAGAGGATTTAATGCAGGAGTACCGCAATGATTACGAGACTATGAAGTCCACTTACATCTATGGGGATGTTCCAACATTCGATGAACTTATGAAACAGATGACTGCGCTTCAAGAACGTATTAAAACCATGTAGATACCATTCACAATCATAAAAAACTTAGCCAAGAGAAAACAGTAATGATTTCTCTTGGCTGAATTCTTTTATGCACAGTTAGTTCTTATAATCCTTACTTGTAATAGCAGTAGATAGCGGCAAGTACGAAAGTGATGATATTGCTCATATAGAGAAACCATCCCACTTTGTTAGAGAACCACCAACCGTTCTTCAGCTCGCTATCGAATTTGTCAACCTCGGCTTTGCGGGCATATTCTATATCAAAGCAGAACTTTCGATACTCTTTCTTCTGCTTCTCTGTCAGCAAATCTCCGAAATAGCTGATCAAATCTGCCTCAAAACGTTTGACCTGCTGGTCAGTGACAAGATAACGAGCAACGGTACTGCCAGCAATTTGTTTGATATCATGTCCTATGGTAATGATACTGTTCGTACGGTCATATAATCCATTGAGCAATGGTTCTATGTGTTCAATAACTTTTACCTTACGGAATGCCTCATCGATGTTATCATCCATGCCTAATAATGAATCACTTGAGTGTGGAGCAGGCTCACTCTCTTTGTTAATCCCAGCAGAAGAGCCTGTATCTTCTGCTTTCTGACTGCTATCAGCTACTGGTGCAGTCGTTTCGGTAACTCCGTCAGGGAGTTCCAAATCATTCAATGGTTTATTCATAAAAGGTATATGTTATACGTTATACGTTTAATATTGTACATACTATCTTCCACGTCTTACACTTCTTTGCGTCATATTCGGTTTACACATCTTCATAGCTTGACGAGCGCAATGACGAACCCATTCCTTTTCGTCATCATCCTTCTTTCCCCAGTCTGAAGTGCATGAAGATCCACCGCCACCAATGCTTTCCGACATCGCTGTTGCGCCATTGACATAACCGATGAAAAGCATAGCTGCAACTTTGAAGGTTGACTCAAAGTCGAAGTTTTTGTTGAAGAATGTAAGATAATCACTATCAGCATTACGTTTTTCCTCGGCAACAGCTCGCTTTAACTCACTTTCAAGTAGAGCCTCTATGACACGTTTGAGTTCAAAACTGCACTCGTAGAAACCAAACTGATAATGATGGTGTATGATGTCGTCATCTTCTTTTTTATCATCATATAAGGTAAGTCTTGGCATGTTATCTCGTGCGAATGTTTCATCCTCTTCAGAATAATCCTCCACTTCAACAAACCGCACATTGGGATGCTGTTTTGCATACTCCTGCATATATGATTTTGCCTCGTCAATAGTATTCTTGCGCCATAGTTTTGCACAGGTGTCAGCAATGTGAGCAGCCGTAAGACTTCGGTCTATGTCCGATGCCTTATAACTATTCTTATGCCCTTCATAATGCACCTTATAACTGACTACCTTACCATTTGCTTCCTTAGTCTTGACAACTAATCCTTCATTCAGCATTGCTTCCTTGAATGCATCCCACGAGAACTCAGAAATGTTTTTGAGTGCATCGAATGTTGTCTCACGAATAGCCTTCTTTATCTCTTCGCTTCTTACTAATGTATCCTTCCAACCACGGCGTTCATTGATAATCTGAGCTGCTTGAAATGCACGGTTAAGAAGAAATGTGTCATCATTCAGGTTGCCGTCCTCATCAATGCGATTGACAAGAAAATGTAGATGATTATCATCGGTGTTGAGGTGAAGATAGGCGATAGCCTGACTGTGGCTGAGGTTCGTAGGTTTTACGTCCGTCACTTTCCATTTGCCATTTTTGTCACGATAACGCACACGCTTGATGCTATCCATCACCGCAATGAATTCGTCAAGAAACGCTTTCCATTCATCGTGCGTCCATCCCTTGCATTCCTCCTTTGCAGGTGCAAGTTCGAAGCGCATCAGCGAGTTGGTAACAGGAGAATGACGCATGGCATGTATTTTGAAAGCACTCCAAACATTGTCAGGCATGATACCGAATGTTTCCTCAAACTCCAGATTCATGAACTTGGATGTAAGGAACTGAGCCTTGTCACGGTTTTTTGCATATTCTGTCATAGCTGCTCCGTGTGATATGCTTTTCCCTTTAGCGATCATAGTTGTAATGGTGTTTAAAGTTGATGTTTTCGATGAATGAATATAGATATTCAACAACGATGTCTATCTTACTTTTCCATGTCTTGGTTATTCCCATCTGGGTCAGAAATGTCATTCTTGCCTTGGGATCTTTCAGACCTTTTGCCTTTCCTGAGATGACGCTCGTGAAACGTATTATTTCCTTGAGCAATGTCTGGACATCCTCCAACAGTTCGAATTCCTTATTTGTAAGATAGTGTTTTGGATTGTAGCCTAGACCACGTTCGCAAAGGAATCGTGATGTACTTTTATTGCATTTCCTAGCGTTTGTTTCTATCTCTGCTTTCTGTTCTTCGCTTACGAGAACCTTTATGTATTTTGTCTTTTTACAATTTTGTAGTTTCTTATTCATAGGCATTAAGTGTTAAGTTAAACAATAAAAGGGAAAGGAATGTGCGAGCTTGCGAGCACTTACCCCATCGTCTTTTGGTCAACACTTTGGAACCATTAGGTTTCAAAATATGACCATAAAGACACTACTTGTTAGATTTCGGAAAATTCACTATTATTCCTTTCCCTTTGGTTATACTTTTGCTACACTCTTTCCTGAGGTTTACACGCTTATTTTTTCCAGACGTTTGAACTGAGGAATTTGCTTGCGTACACAGTATTGCGCTTTGATGCGTTATTTGTGATATTCTGCGTAACGTATGCAATCGCAGCTCTCTTCTCTTCATCTGGCATTGCATTCCATGTCGTTTCACCATTGTAAGAGTCCGTATCGCACTTTATGCCAAGTGAGATTAAGTAAGGATATGACAAATCCTCTGTCGGTGCATTACTGCCAGCGTTCTCTTGTGAAACAGTTTGTAATTGTGCCGTTGTCGTATTATGCATTGTATCGGAAGATGCAGCAATACCGTTGTTCGTACCGATAGTACCACAAATGGAATCATTTGAGTGGTTAGCATTCGTTGTGTCATCATGCGCATCGTAAAACGACATAGGAGTTGCAGGAGAATCTACTATACCATTCTTTTTGGCAGACTTAGTTTCGCGCTCTTGCATAGCGATAATTTTCTTTGCTGCTTTTAGGGTATCAGCACGATGCAGAGCTGCTTCACGACATTGAACGGCACGTTTCTCTGCGTTGGCTATCTGTTCGGTTATAGGATCAAGGAAGGTTTCGTAGTATCTTAACTGGTACTTGTCCTTGAACTCTGGTTTCGTACCATTCATTCCGTAAGCAAGCACAGTTTGGATTATTTCACCAGCCTCATCAACAGGCAAGTTACATAAGCATCCGAACTTCTCGAATGGAAGTGTCACTACTTTCAATGCATTCTGCTGTTTTTCTATCTTCTTCATATCCTGAAAATGTTTTGCGGTATCTTAAGCAACGCAACATATCGTAACGCTCCGTTATGCTACATTGCTTTTGATACCTGATTAATGATTACGTTACTTTTTATGGTTATCGCAAAAATTCTCGGTCTTTGTTATGTCAACACCATTCTTCTTTGCCTCTTTTGCAAGATGCAAAGCAAGTTCCTGGTCAACGATGATTTTACGACCGACCTGTGTGATAGCATCGTCTATCATACCGCTTGTCTTGATGCGATTGGCTGTAGGAATACTGCAACCGAAAATTTCGGCAATTCCTGCGATACCATGAACGTAACGCTTAGACTTGGATGTCTCCTCGGCGGACATCATCGCCGTTCCCTTTCCTGCGTTCTGGAGGAGAAGGGAAAGCTCCTCACCTGTCATCATACAGACTGGCTTTGCGAGCAACTGCTCCATTGTTATTAGAATCATAATTTTGTTCTATTACGTTAGAAATCAATGATACTGAAATTTCGTCTTCAGACTTTGTAGCTACACTTGTTGAGATTGAAATCGCTGCAAAAATACGAATATTATTTCATTGAGCCTCAATTCATTTTCGCACTCAAATTTACTATGGATTTTAGCGAGGATAAATTAACATTAAGATTCGCCATAAAGCAGGTTTTACACCCGATTTTTACGTTAATAATGCCATAATTTGGATAAAAGGGAAGAAAAAGAGCTTTGACAAGAATAAAAATTTCCATATATCGCTATTTTTTATTATCTTTGCACTATGATTTTGAATCTATACCCACTTTGTGGGTGGATGAAAAATTGACATATTAAAAAAGGCGTTTTCTGGACGCTTTGGTTTTGACTTACTTGAATCTCGCAAATTCAAAACTATCTGTCAAAAAACAAAGCAACGGGAACGCCCCTTGTTAGGTGTATGCAAATATATGCCTCGTTGATGATGTACAGTCATAATTGTGCCCAATCGTCAGCGAGTATCATTGTATATAAACCTTTCGTGGGGCTAATCCGCGTTGCTCGTTTCGACAGATAGGGCAATGCGAGAGCCTAAGTAAGTGGAACGAGTGACAGGAACTGGCTCCACGTTCTTTTTTCGTATGGGATAAATATAAATTGTCAAATTGAGGTTATTGGAGTCTTGACCTTGTGATGATGCACTTGCTGCATCTGATAAATTGATTTTTGAAAAAAAGACCAATAGCCTATGTATAAGATAACCTGGGATAAAGAGACTGGTGGTGTGATGCTCCATTCACGTATTGTGGAAGGAACGTTGGGCACCTCGCCACGCCCTGTGTTCTGGGAGGAACTGGATTTACTTAAACTTAATGAACTCGGATGGTCTTATCCCCATTGCGAGGAACCTCTGCTTTGGGCTATCAACAAACAGTATTGGTATTGCGGAGATATGGTGTTTGAGGCGAAGGGAGCTAATATCTATGATACGGCAACCGTTGTGCTTCAAAGTGGATTTGAAAATCTGAATCTAAAACCTGTCAATGTTAAGAAGATGCTTCATAAGTGTCAGGAGTATATGTTCCTGCTGGAGAGTGAAGCTATTGAATTTATTCATGAGACATACACCCAATATGCTGGTGCTCGCAAGAGTGTTAAAGACGTTGTTGCCAACCAGCTTGATTATGAGGCATTGGCACAAAGAGCCGAACGGAAGTCAAAGCAGAAGATGGCTATCATCAAGGAAGACTGTGATAGTTTTGATATAGTTCCTCTCGCAGAAGCAGAAAAGCAGGGGAAGAAGATTTTCCAGACTACAAAAATAGACCGTTTCCTTGCGTCTTTTTCTGGAGGTAAGGATTCGCAGGTAGTTCTCGACCTTTGTACCCGTGCCATTCCAAGTACAGATTTCGAGGTAATATACTCCGATACAGGTTATGAACTTCCAACTTCATTGACTCTTTACGAGGAAGTTCAAAAACACTATAATGCCCTTTACCCAGATCTGAAATTCTCTACTGCCCGTAACCATGAGACTGTGTTGAATTATTGGGATAAGATTGGTACACCAAGTGATACTCATAGGTGGTGCTGCTCTATAATGAAGACAGCCCCATTGTATCGTACTTTGAAAGTAGAAGGGACAAACAAGCAAGCCAAGGTTCTTACATTTGATGGAGTACGAGCAGAGGAAAGTGTAAAGCGAGGTTCTTACATTAGAGTCGGCAAAGGAAAACATACGACAATCCATAATGCACATCCAATATTGAATTGGAACACAGTAGAGATTTTCCTTTATCTGTTCAGATACAATTTGCCGATAAATGTGGCTTACCGCTATGGAAAGGCACGTGTTGGTTGTTTGATTTGTCCATTCTCTTCCTCTTGGGATGACATGATTGCATCCAAATATTATGGTGAGGAGCTTAAGCCTTTTACTGAAAGATTGGAACAATGGTCAAAAAATGGAAAACTTGGCAAAGTTGAGGAATTTATCAAAGAAAGACAGTGGAAGATTAAGGCCATTGGTGATTCAGAACTAACAAAGACCAATGTCTCTTTTAGCGATGCAAACAATAATTTTACTGCTGTCGTTATGAATTCTACTTACTCAATTTACAAATGGCTGCAAGTTCTATGTGACTATACTGTTGAGACAGGAAAGAATAAGGATCATGGAACTTTAAAATATGATGGGAATATTTACAACTTTGATATTATATACGACACAAAGAAAAACCAGTACACACTTACGGTACATGATGCGCCAGCCCATTTGGGATTTATGATGAGACGCATTGTGTACAAGAGTGCTTATTGCGTACAATGTGAGGTTTGTGAAGTTGATTGTCCAACAGGAGCATTATCAATATTACCAACAATAAAGATAGATAAAAACAAATGCGTGCATTGCCACAAGTGCTTGATGTCACATGACCTCGGATGTATTTCGGCAGATTGCGTAAGAATGATAAAACATATGAATAATAATCAAGATGCAAAGATTCAAGGTTACAAAACCTTTGGATTTAGAGAAGAATGGTTAAGCGAATATTTTGCCGACCCAGAGTATTTTTGGAAGAACAATTCTCTTGGAACTGCTCAAGTAGATGGCTTCAAAGCTTGGTTAAAAGATGCAGAAATTACAGATTCCAAAAACAATATCACTCGTTTTGGTGAAATTCTTCAGCAAATTGCGGTTGATGACATTAATATGACATGGGAACTTATTATTACAAACCTCTCATATAATTCTTTCATTGTAAAATGGTTCTGTAACAATGTAAGGGTAGGTCATGAATTTGACAAGAAATTGCTTGAAGGCTACATTAACGAACAGGGATTTGCCTCTCGTGGTAAGACAATACCAAATGCATTAGGAGCACTTTTCCAAACATTTGAATATTCACCAGTAGGAGACACTCTCAATTTTAGTGTAACAGACGAGAACAAGAAAAACGTTAGAGGTGAATACACTGATATTACAAATGTAGGTCTTGCTTATTGTCTTTATCGATATGCAGAGAAAAAAGGCATAAGGTCATTAAGAGTTTCGGACTTCTATACGGAGGAATGTGTAAATGGTCCATACAAGACTTTTGGAATTAGCAAAACCACATTTATTAACTCGCTCAGATCTCTTAATTCCGAAGCCAATCGAGTGCTTATCGCAGAATTAGCTATGGGGCTTGATAGTATTACGTTACGAGAAGATTTAACTTCAATCTCTTGTCTTGAATCACTTATCTAATGATGAGACTTAAAACCTCATACTATAAGAATATGCTCATCTCCTTGAAAAGAGGAGGTTACAAAGGTGTATTGTCAAAAGCAAAGCCTTTGTTTTATCTGGCAATTTTCAAAGGCATTGAAGAAGGCTGGATTATGGGCAATAAAATCAAGTATGACAAACAAATAGAAAAGGTCTATTTGGAGTTCTATAAAATGTATGATCCCCAAAGCAAACCAGCTCCTTTCTTTAAACCATTCTATCATTCTACAGGAGAATCGTTTTATGACATTCATTGGAAAGAAGGTAAAATACCAGAACATAAATGGCACACACCTTCGGGAAAGTTCTTGATAGATCATTGCGAGTACGCATACTTTGATGATGGTCTTTGGGAATTATTACAAGACCCAGAATCGAGAGAAGAGTTAAGAAACACGATAATAAATCATTATCTTAGATAAAATCCTACAAAAATGAAATATAGCGACATAGTCACCCTCAGACAGATGCGACCTGCCTACAATATCCAAGAGGAAGGTCTTGATGAATGGAAGACATTCATCGCCAATGATCAGTTCAACTATATTCTGGATCGAATGATTAAGGCAGTTCGCAACAACGATGCTGATAATCACAAGTCATTATGGATTGCCGGTACTTATGGTACAGGTAAAAGTCATGCTGGTGCAGTACTGAAGCATTTGTTCTGTGATCCAGTTGATGAAATTCAGGAGTATATTGAAGAAGAATACAAGAAGGACAAGTATGCCATGCTTCGTAATGCAGTATTGCAGGTACGCCAGCAGAAGCGTCTTTTCCCTGTCAATCTTTATGGTCAGCAGAGTATCGCTCACGAAGAAGACTTGTCGCTACAACTCCAGAAGGAAATAAGCAATGCCTTGACGAAGGCTGGTATAGACATCGTTGTGCGTACCGACTTCGACACACTCGTCCAACATATTGACGAGCAACCTGCAATCTGGCAGTCGCTCATTGACAACAATACCATACTTAGTAGTGTTGCTCCAGACTTGAAGAAACTGAAGCAATTGCTTTCTGCTGGTGATACAGAAGTACTGGATAGAGTACGCAATGCTCAGCGAATAGCAGGTATTGATATTCGTCTGCAAGGTAATAACATACAACAATGGATATTTGAGGTGCAGAATGCATTGAAGAAGCAAGGTACGTATGATGGTTTACTTATAATTTGGGATGAGTTTACTGAAATCATGACTTCAAGCATCGGTACGCGTCTGCTCGTGCAGTTGCAGAAAATAGCCGAGGCTATGATGAATCAGGAAAATGACTCGTACTTCCTTTTTATCTCACATCCATCTGCCTTGAATACCCTGAAGGAAGAAGAACGCGAGAAGACCAAAGGACGTTACCACTATGTTTCATACAACATGGAACCAGTGAGTGCCTTTAAGATTATGTCAAAGAAGTTCAAGATTGTGGACGAAGAAGCATACCAGTTCCGTAAGGACAGATTCTTCTCTATGCATAGAAATCTGCTTGATCTATTCTCTGCGACATCAGCAAGTGCAGAAGAAACAAAGGAGAACATAATGAACCTGTTCCCTTTGCATCCTTCAACAGCAAACCTTGCCACATATTATGCTCGTGAAGCAGGTTCTTCAAGCCGAAGCGTGTTTGAGTTCCTTGCGAGTGATGCTGTACGTGACTTCCTTGATGATGAGTGCAAGTATGATGGTGAGCGTACTATCACCTCCGACTACTTGTGGGATTATGTTAAGGAATACTTTGAGAGCGATACTACAAAGTTTGGTGCTGTAACCGAACGCTTCAATAGCCATCATCTTGCAGTAGAGGCGGCTGGTGAAACATATCTACGAGTATTCAAGGGCATATTGCTCCTTAATGCTCTGAATAACATTGCTAATAGTGATACTGTAACTCCAAGCACAGAGAATATAGAGAATTTGTTTGCAGGTACAGAGATGGAGTCAGAGTTGACAGAAATACTTGACTTCCTCAACGACAAGAGTATCATTCAGCGTCAGCCAAACGGCAATTTCTCTATCCTGTTTACCGCACTCCCAGGCGAAGAGATTCAGAAAATAAAGGAAGAGCTGATGTCAAGCAATTTCCTTTATACAGATCAGGTAATCAAGTTCGGTGATGCCGCACGCAAAAGTTTCGACAAGAACCTTGGTGGTGTGAATCGTCCACTGAGTTATCAGTTCTTCTCAAAGCAAGGCAACGAATTCACTCTTCTCTCAAAGATAGAAAACACCTTCCGTCAAGCAAAGACCTACGAAATATTCCTTGCTATCATGGTGGCTCGTACACAGGATGAGCTCCTGACATTGAAGGATATTGCAGAACGCAACAGCAAGGAGGAACGCTTCAAGAATACCACATTCGTTGTGATAGAGGCAACGATGGGCGAAAAGAACTATGAGCGTTTCATAGAATATCAGGCAAATGCCCAGTGTGCTCAACGCCATGGATTGCCCAATCAGCAGAAGACATACACCAAGAATGCTTCTGACATGATAGACGAATGGACGGGAAGAATGAAAGGCAGCAATGTGACTTTCTATCTACGTGGAGATGATATGACCATCGTAGGTAGTAAGATGGCATCTACTACCAACAACTGTATCGCTCCTGTCATCTTTGAGGCAGGTCCTGAGTCGTTGGAGATTATCCGTGCAAAGAACTCTGCCACATACTGGAAAATGGCATCAGTAAAGGCAACCGTAGATGCAGTACTCTCGTTCAATACAAAGCAAGACATTCTCGGTTCTAAATCGTGTCAAGGTCAGGCACGTCATGTTGAGTTCCTGCTTCAGGATAGTGTGGATGACAACCTTATTTGGAAGAAGGATATGGACAAGAATCATCCGTTGAAAAAGGTTTGTGACTATATTGATGAAATGCTGTCAGGTCGTCACACAAGCAAGAACCAGACATTCAACCTTGGTGATAAACTGAAAGGTTTGACAGAAGCACCTTACGGACTTTATCAAAGTTATGCGCCTATGGCTATGGTAGCATTTGCCATGAAGAAGTATGTAAACCAAATTTACGACACCAACGGTAAACAACGTTCGGCACAACACCTAATTGATGATGTGGTAGAACTCTTCAAGGCGTGGGAAAGCGGCAAGACCTCGAACAAACTCAACTTCATGTTTGAGAGTAAAGAGGCAGGAAAGCTTTGCAAGAACCTCATCGCAATGTTCTCGCTCAGAAAACTAAAAGGCTATTCTGACATTAGCTCACTGAAGGATGCTCGTTGGGCAATACAGCACGAATATGCCAAGGAGAAGGGATTCCCTCTTTGGTCGTTGAAGTATTGTAGCAGCAAGGAGAATACAGAAGACATGCGTAAGCTTGTTGACTGCATTATCAAGGTGGTTAGTGACCCTGAGAGCATGAAGAATCCTCAGTTGCTCAACGATACCATCATTGGTTATGAAGATCAAAAATACGAATGGGGCAACATGCTTCAAGAAAACAATGGTGGCAACTATAAGGAAGGTTTCTATAATTTCATGAGGGGCGTTGAGATTGTTAACTTGAAAGATGACGAGATAGACGAAGCCCTTGAATATCTCCATGGACATCTTGAAGGAGAGGTTGGCTTGTGGAAAGAGGTAGAAGTGAAGGAAACGCTGAAGGATTGGAGAATATCACAGCAGGTCGTAACCAAAGGAAATAATGGTGGTGGTTATACAGGTGGTGATGAAGAGTCAGCTGGTGTAGGCTACGTAAGTTCCCCTTCAGTAACGAATACATATAGCACTGGTGATATAAGCAAGAAGCGTGATGAACTGAAAGACAAACTGAAGTTCATGCCATCGTCTGAGGCGAAAGACCTATTGCAGGAGATTATAGAAAAGGAAGGCAGTTTCATTCTTGATACACTATTGAAGTATGTACAATGAGTATAAATCCTTTGAGGAACTGAGAACCGTCATACTGAACGACAAGGAGTCAACAGGTATGGATGTATCAACAAGAAATCGTTACCCTATACGATTCGTCTTGTTCGACAACTTCCGTGACTGTAGTCAGTTTGTGGACTTCGTTCAATCTGAGATTGGCGCTATGGTGTATAGTGTCGATAAGTGGATAGACGCGGATTATCCCGATCTGATGATTACCCACACCGAACTTGCCACACGCATCAAGGAACACATAAAGCAGATGAATGGACAAGACTGTGTGATTGCTCCTTTCTCAGAGTTGGCTCGTTTCTATGACAACGAAACGAAGAAGACTTTTGATGCCTTACTTAAGACTATCAAAGCAATAGAGGCTAATGCTATTGCAGCAGAAAACCATCAGCGAGTATATGTACCAATTGTGGGGTTGGAGGGCAAGATGGAAACCTTCAACAAGGATTCGCAGAGTACCATCTGGCGATTACATACAGAAGAAAAAGACCTTACCTATCGTCTGATACTTACAGATAAGAATACTTATGGAGTAAAAGGACTTGATGAACACTATACTATAGTGAACACCATGCAGGAATGGCTCAATGTATGGAAGGATGCTAATAAGCAAGTCACGCCCAATATAATCTGTACTTCACATTGTATTTTTGCGAATGCGATCTTTGCACAACCAGACAATGCATTTTCCTTTATAACCTGTAATAATGCCTACGAGTTTCTGACAAAGGGATTGCAGTTACAGTTTGGCAGTATGGAACTACAGAATGGTGATGGTGAGAACTGGAATGCACTTGCAGAATGCATAGATGTTGCTCATGGATTCAGCTTCAGTAAGTTTGTTACCAACTATTTCTCTGTAGTAAGCATAGATACTCACGAAACGTTCATTAAACTTTGGTTTGAGAATCCAGGGCAATTTGAACGATGGTTGTTATCGCGTTACTACCAGATGTATAAAGACGGACAAGGCTACATATGCCGAATGCTCAACAAGACCACAATGCTCACAGGTTATGACTTTGTGGAGCAGATGGCACTTGACATGAACGAGGTGATAAACGATATGCAGGTACGTAAGTATTGTCTGATGGAAGCTGCCAAGAGAGGTGTGGTGATGCGAGAAGGGGTACAATCGACTTTGGCAATGAGATTGGAAGCTATTGCACAGAAGTATAATCCATCGAGTGCATTGAAATATATCACAGGTGTTTCGGCAAAAGAGAAAGAACTCGTTGTGTCATGGTTGGGCAAAGGGCTTATATCTATTGGCCAGATACAGCACTTGTTCCCCGATCTTTATCATTATCTGGCAGAGCCACTTGGCATTTCGGTAAATGTTCCTTCGTGGGTAGAGAGTTACATGAAGGAATACAAGAAGGCAAAGCTATCAAACACTTATACAAAAGAGATAGAACAGCACATCAAGACTCTTAACGCATCAGAAGTCACATTCGACTCATGGTATCAGAAGTTCTGCTCAACACGCACCCTTTTGACAGGACGTGGAGACATTGAAATATTTTATTGGATAGATGGTCTCGGAGTGGAATGGATTCCACTTATCAAAGAGATTGTCCGCGAAAAGAATTCGTCTGGCATTTACCTTAACGAAATTAAGATAGCACGTGCATTATTGCCAACGAAAACACAGGAGAACAGTGAAGACTTGAAGAAACTGCTCAAAGGTCAGACACTTCCAAAGGCTGGTGACCTTGACAACCTAGCCCATACGCCAACTAACGTTTGGCCATCGACTATTATCAAGGAGGTGGAACTGGTAAGGGAGATAATAAATGATATACTTGCAAAGTATAATGGCAAGAAGATAGCCATTATCAGCGATCATGGCATCACCTATTTAGCTCAGTTGTGTGATGGATTGGGGCTTGCAGGTGTAGAATCTGATCATCACGGACGAGTAGCCATCAAGAACAAAGGAACATGGACAGCTGACAGTAACTACTTCCGTTTGGATAACGGAAAAACTGTATGCGCCCTTGGTCATAATTCGCTTTGCAATAAGGTGCCAAAAGGACAAGGCATTCATGGCGGTTGTACTCCAGAAGAGGTACTTGTGCCGATATTCGTAATATCAAGTTATGTGTCTGGTACGGAGTGGACAGCAGACCTGTTGACGCTCGAACTGACAGGAGCCAATCCAACGGTTAGATTCAGAATCAAGAATGTGCCCTCGGTTGAGATTCCTACAGTGGAATACAATGGTGACAGATACGGCTTGCATCAACTAGATGATGAAGTCTATGAGAGTGATCCACTTGTAGTGAGTGAACATATAGATACAATCTCTCTTGTAATTGGTAACGTAATCCGTCATTTCAAGATTTCTGTCTCAACAGGAGCTCAGGAAGAAGACTTGTTTGGCGGTTTCTAAATACACATTAATAAATATATATCAGTATGAAGGCTGAAATTAGTGAAAAGATAAGACAGTACTTCTCTGCGATGTCTATCTTCAAAGATCCAGAGCGTACGAACAGTATATTTGCAGGACGTAATCTTCCTGCATTTGTGAAGGACTTTCTTCTGAAGCGCTATCTCAACATACAGACAGGCGAGATAGATACGCTTGCGCTTACACAGTTCCTTGATCAAGTTGTTCCATCTAAGAGTGGTACCATAAAGGATAAGATTGTTTCTGGTGAAGAGGTCATTTTGTTAGCACGTTTCATCATCAATATTGATCTTAACAAAGGTGTCAAGCAGTTCTCAATACCTGATTACGGAATCAAGCTGAAAGAAGGCATCATTCCTGAATATACCTATAATAAGCATAAGGGCGAACTCGTTGATGGCGAGAAATGGGGTATCATTAAGTTGTGCCTATTGCAGGATGATGATGGCAAGAAGTATCATGTACAAATGGTTGACTATAAGCCATTCAAACCATATAGCTCTGTGGATATGAACTATCTGGCAGAGGCACGTCGGCACTTTACTACCCAGGAATGGATGGATGTGTTGTTATCTGCCATGGAGTATGATCCAGATGGTTTTGCTAATATGACGCAAAAAATGGAGTTCCTTACTCGTTTGTTGATATTTATAGAACCACGCTTGAATGTTATAGAACTTGCACCAAAGGGTACTGGCAAGTCATACGTGTTTGGCAACTTGTCGAAGTACGGATGGCTGGTAAGTGGTGGTAAGGTTACTCGTGCAAAGCTCTTTTTTGATAAAACAAAGCAGCAGAATGGTATCATCAAAAACCATGACTTTACGGTGTTCGATGAGATTCAGACAATTGTATTTCAAGAACCTGCTGAGATACAAGCAGCTTTGAAGTCTTATCTGGAGAGTGGCAAGACTACTATTGATAATCAGGAGTTCACATCGGAATGTGGTTTGATGCTCATGGGTAATATTCCTTTGACGGAACAGCATAGGCCTATTTCTCCTTTCTACTTTAATTCTCTTCCAGAAAACTTCAGGGAGTCGGCTTTGCTTGACCGCTTCCATTGTTTCATCGAAGGCTGGTTACTTCCTCGTATTGATACCAGCATGATATTCAAGGGGTGGACGATCAATGTGGAATATTTCTCGGAAATTCTACATACAATGCGTACTAACAATACATATGGATTGTTGTTTGACCAGCTTGTACACTTCGAGGACAAGGCTGACGTTCGTGACTCAAAGGCCATCAAGCGTATTGCCACTGGTTACATGAAACTGCTTTTCCCACATTGGAGATCAATAGAGGATGTGAACCGTGACGAGTTTGAGATATATTGCTTGCAGCCAGCTGTTCATCGTAGAGGAATCGTAAAAGAACAATGTCATAACATCGATCCTGAGTTCAAAACAAGAATGCCAGAGGTGTCTATCATTTATTAACCTTCAATACAAAAAGTCTATGAGTAACTACGATATACTGTTTGAAAGGATTGTCACAAGCAAGGAACTTGCTGACGAACTTGGACCTGACGCAAGACGGTATAAGACTGTTGCTGATGCAAAAAAGGCTGTATCGAATAAAAAAATCAGAGCAATAGCCGAAATCATTAGTGAAGTTGGCTCTAAGTTCGACTTGAAAAAATCAAATGCAAGGCTTCATTCGGAAGAAACAACGTTGGATGAATCCGAGTTTCAGAGTATTTACCGAAAAATTGTATCACTCTTAAATTAGTAGCAACAATGATAATAAAGAAATTGACGATATGTAATTTCCGTAGCTATTATGGAGTGAAGGAGTTTGTTTTCAGTAACAAACTCAACCTTATCCTTGGTTCTAATGGCGATGGGAAAACAACATTCTTTGAAGCTCTTAATTGGGTGCTGACTCCAACGGAAGCTGCAAAGCAGAATAAAGAAGCAGATGTGAAGTTGGAAAGTCTGATTTCTGCAAAGATGTTAAGAAACCTGCCAGATGGAGAATCAGATAAGGTCTATGTGAGCATAGAAATAACTTATGAGACAAGTAAGTTAGCAAAGAATAAGATAATAGAGCGTTGCTTTACGGTAACAAAGAAAGCAGGAAGACCTGAGATATCAAATGTCTATCATGACTCCTTTGATTGCAGAGGTGGAAAGAAGGACAAGAAAGATATGCAGTTAAGAGGTGTATTGGAAACTGATGCGGCATTCCCTGCTGTTATAAAGAAGTATCACCTGTTCAAAGGTGAGGATAAGCTGAATATCTTTGATAATAAAGAGACATTGCAGAATCTGCTCGACCTTTATTCTGATGTAAAGGATATTGTTCCATTCAAGCAATTTGCCAGCTATGCAGAAAAAATGGCAGATAGAGCTATGGGGAAAAATAGAGATAAAGCGTCCAAGCAAGCTAAAGATCTTGAAGATGTCAACAAAGAGATCGTTCGACTGACAAAAGAACTTGAAAAGCATGAGACAAGGCTTTCTTCAATAAAGAAGGAGTATGAAGATGCTGAAGCTAAATTGGAGGGGTTGAAAGATGATATGGTTGCAATAAAGAAGATAGGAGAACTGCAAGATAAGCAGAAGGATTGGAAAAAGGAAATCCGTGTCCTTCAACGTTATATAGACGAAGAGTATGGTCGTATGCTGCTTGATTCGCAGTGGATACTTATGGGCTTTGCTCCTATATTGAATGAGTACAATCATAAGATGAGTAGTTTTCTGATGAGTAAGCAGAATATAGAGGAAGATTACAAGAAGAAGCAGGAAGAGGAGTTTGATAAAACTAAAACCGAAAAGGCAAAGACGGAACTTGAAAAGATTGCATGGAAGATGAACGATGTGGAGAAAATGAAGTATATGCTACATACACATCGTTGTGCTATCTGTGGTACCGAAGCGCTGGAAGGTTCTATTACATACGACTTTATCAAGCAACGTATCCACGATGTTATTGAGTTGCTAACTCCCAAACCAACAGATGAGCGAGTAGAACTGAAAAGGTATTTTTCTGCTGAGAATATCGAGGAACTGAAGAAAATGGGAGAAAAGCTAGCTGACGAGGAAAGTAGAACTCATGTTGATATAGAAGGAATACCTAATGCCATACAAGCTAAGTTTGACCAGAACCAGAAATGGCGCGATGGTATTGCAGAACGAGAAAATTTGTTGGAAAGAACCAATAAGAAGATTGCTCAACTTAATGCCAGTTCAGTCTCTGGCATTAACCTATTGGAGTTTGCCAACGATATAGAAAGCGTTAACCAATGGGTTGAACAACGAAAATTCTCTGGAACAGAAAGGAACAAACTGCTTCAGGTGACTATTCCTAAAGTGAAAGAAGAACTCCAGAAGAAACGTGAGGAACAGAAAAAACTGATGAAGGCTACTGGGAATGACTCCTTGTACGATGTGTTTATGTTCTTTCGCCACTTCTGTAATGCCGTTGAGAGTACAGAAGAATCAACAACAGAGGAACTGCTTAGGAATTTGTCGAAGAATGCTAATGTGTTCTTGTCACAACTGAATGTGGATGACTTTACAGGTGTGATCCGAATCTATATGCATAGCGGAAACTTGGCAATTGACTTGCAGGATAGGAACGGTAAGATTATCACTAATCCTAACACTTCTTTGCTTACAACAATGCATATCAGTATTCTGTTGGCAATATCAGAGCTCACAAAAGATAGCAGAAAAACGGAATATCCGCTTATCTTTGATGCTCCTACATCATCATTCGATGAAGGCAAGGATAAGTCGTTCTATGATTGTCTGAATGCAAATATTGACAAGCAATGTATCGTTGTGACCAAAAGTTTCCTGTATAAGGATGCAAAATCAGGTGAGTATGTAATAGATCATGAGGCTTTGAAGAAACTGAATTGCAAGAAATTCAGAATCAGGAAATTGTCTGATGGCTTTGATAAACTTGATATTGCAACTATTGATACACAAGTAACAGAAATCAAAGAGGACTAAGAAATGGCTACATTATATGAAACTTGGTTAAACAGAATAGATTCATACTATGAGGAGCGTTACTATGAGCCTGTAGTAGAAGCGTTGTGCCAGTACCATGGTGGTTCTGTTGATGGGCGTGATGGTAAAGGTAAAATTTTCAATGCTGGTTATGAAGTGTTTATCTTCGCTTTCTTCCTTGGATTATATTATGGAGAGCGAACACAGTTGAACGGTCCTAAGCGTAAATTCCGTATGGAAATGTACACTTGGGGAAGGAAATCAACGGAAACAGGTAGAAAAGACTTCACTTTGATTCAGAAGTATATCTTTGCTGCTCTCATTGCCAAATCTGATATAGATTTGCTTGCAGTAGATAAGGGAGAGCTGTCTTTGGATGATGCTTGTGATATACTTATGACAACACTTAACGAGTATGCCAATACAGGATTCCAACAGATTCTTCCACCAGGAAAAGAAGAAATAGACTCCAAACTTTTCGAGAACACAGGTTTGTTGGAGATGATAAGGAATTATAGTGGAAGGTAAATGTTTATTAATACTTCTTAGTTCAATTATCTATATGATTGCTGCTAAACTATAGTATAACCGCCCATTCCCTTCAAGAGCAGACTTGGGGAATGTACGGTTAATATCTTGTTACATTAAGGTATAATACTTATTATTGGTGTCTACTAAACTTTATACTCCGTTTTTGAGCACAATTATAGCGGACAATAATAAATACTAATCTGTTAAGATTAGGTGTTTGCCATCTGTTGATAATGCAATGTGATGAGCGAAGTCAATTTTTGTTCCATCATAGACAGATGATACATCGATACCGCGATGAACGAGTTCTGCTATTATGGTAGTATTATGTAAGCCACGTTGTGATGACCAGGCGCGTAAACCGACCTGTGAGTTGAAAGTGTTTATGAGGGATTGGAGTGGTGCTACAGCAAATTGTGCAGCGAACGGATTTGTTGCTGATAGTGCAACGGATGAGCTTTTGTTCATAAGACATTTGTTTTTGAAGTTAATTAGTCGAGTTTAATCTTCCGCATCGTACTTACCACCGTGGCATGTCATTGCTCGGTTGGTGAGTCATCTCTGATATAGGGATGCTGCTCTTGATGCTTATTGGGTGCAAAGATACTCAAAAAAGATGGATTAGTTCCAAAAATAGGTTTGTTTTTTGAACCATTAACACATAAAGTATTGCGGGAATGAAAAAAATGTTGTAATTTTGCATGGTCTTTTTCTGAAATGTCATCCCAATGTGGGTATGATATTCTATGAAATGATGAAAAAAGCGGTCTTGATAATTAATGATTTTATATGGTGAAAATGAGGTGATGAAAATAGCAAATCACACCAAAATCACACCAATTTGAGGGTTGAGAAACTACTTGAAATTGTAAAATATTGATTATCAGGAAGTAAACGGGGTGTAGCGCAGTTGGTAGCGCACTACGTTCGGGACGTAGGAGTCGCCAGTTCGAGTCTGGTCACCCCGACACAAAATAAGTGAAAAATGAAAAATGAAAAATACAAGTTAGTAATGCAGAGATCTATTCGCATACAAATGCAACTTGTATTTTTCATTTTTTATTTTTCATTTATAACGCTTCAAGCATTCTCTTGATAACAACCTGAGCAGAGATTTCGCGGTTTGCTGCTTCTGGGATGACAAGAGAGTTCTTGCTCTCGATGACATCATCGGTAACGATAAGACCACGACGAACTGGGAGACAATGCAGGAACTTGCCGTTGTTTGTCCATGACATGTGCTCTGCATCAACAGTCCAATGAGCCATTTCCTTATAGTCAGTCAGTATCTGCCCATACTTCTCAGGAAGGGTAACGCCTGGGCATGACCAGTTCTTTGCATAAATGAAGTCTGCACCCTCGAATGCCTTCTTCTGATCGTATTCGATAGTTGCGCCCTCGGTGAACTTTGGATCAAGCTCATAGCCTTCAGGATGAGTAATGACGAGATCTACATCTGGAGCTGCAAGCATCCACTCTGCGAAAGAGTTAGGAACAGCCTGTGGAAGACAACGGCAATGAGGAGCCCATGTGAGGACAGCCTTAACGCGCTCTGTAGTCTTGTGCTCCTCGATTGTGATAAGGTCGGCGAAAGCCTGAAGAGGGTGTACGGTTGCAGTCTCCATTGCGAAGACAGGCTTGCCAGCATACTTTACGAACTGGTTTACGATGGTCTCGGCATAGTCGTATTCGCGATCTGTGAGACCTGCGAAAGAGCGGATACCGATAAGGTCGCAGAAGCTGCCCATTACAGGGATTGCCTCAAGGAGGTGCTCTGACTTATCGCCGTCCATGATTACGCCACGCTCTGTTTCGAGTTTCCATGCACCAGCATTCACATCGAGAACGATGACGTTCATTCCGAGGTTCATAGCTGCCTTCTGGGTTGAGAGGCGTGTGCGAAGAGAGTTGTTGAAGAACACCATGAGCAAGGTCTTGTTCTTGCCAAGTTGCTGATAACCATAACGGTTAGCCTTAACTTCCTGTGCCTCGGCAAGTGCTGCTGTGATATCGCCAAGGTCTTTTGCGTTGAAGAATGTTTTCATATATGAAATTAAATTTATATTAATGTCTTTCTTAGCTATTGTCTCGGAGGGTTGTGAATATCTTAACTGCCTCTACGGCAGCATGGACATCATGCACTCGGAGGATGTCGGCTCCTCGGTCGAGGGCGAGGGTGTTGAGGACGGTAGTGCCGTTGAGGGCTTCATCGGCAGAAGAGTCAAGGAGTTGCCATATCATGCGCTTTCTTGAGATGCCTACGAGAAGTGGCAGATTGAATGTATCCTTTAGCTGCTGCTGGGCAGAGAGTAAGGAGTAATTGCCTGCGATGATGTCTTTTCCAAAGCCGTAACCGGGATCGAGAATGATATCCTTAACACCTATTGAGTTGAGAACCTTTATCTTCTTAATGAAAACAGAAACGGTATTCTCAAGGTCAGCCTGAAGTGACATTAGGATATAAGGCACTTGCAATCGGGCAATCTCAAGAAGTATGTCGGAAGGCTCGTTTTCGTTCACATCAACATCTACTTTAGCATTGGCATTGGCAGTATTGTTATAGCATCCTCGTCCTTCTGAGATGTCATTTATGATATCTGCTCCGAATTCCTCGACAGCCATACGGGCTACTGATGGTCGGAAGGTGTCGATAGAAACTAAGGCATCTGGCTGTTCATGACGAACGATGGCAAGTCCGTTACGCATCCGGAGAAGCTCTTCCTCCTCGCTGACATCTGCAGAACCAGGGCGAGTAGAGAAGGCACCAACATCAATGATTTTACCTCCTTCAAGGATTATCTGATTGGTACGTTCTGCTATTTCCTGTTCTGTCTGCTTGCGACTTCCTGCATAGAAGCTATCTGGAGTCACATTTAGTATTCCCATCACTTGTGGTGATGATAGATCTAGTGTCTTATTATGAACTGTAAGGTGCATTTTTATTTTGTGCGTGGTAATTTTCTCTGCAAAGGTAGAAAAAATGTTTTACAAACTTGCGTTAATTTCTGATAAATATTTGCAGAAACGTGAAATTTTCAGTAATTTTGTGCACAATATGAAAGATGAAGAGTTCTTCCTGCATAAATTGCAGCATCATGATGTAAAACCAACTGCCAATCGACTGATGATTCTCCGTGCCATGTGGCGTGGTGATGAGGCTGTATCGCTCACGCAGTTGGAACATCTTCTCCACACTATTGATAAATCCACAATATCACGAGCACTCAACCTTTTTCTTCTTCATGGCTTGATTCATGCTATTGACGATGGTTCCGGCTCTGTGAAATATGCTGTGGATGGTGATCTCGAAAGAGATGACGATGAAGAGCATACGCATTTTGCCTGCGTGAAGTGTGGAAGAACCTTCTGCATGAAGCAAGTTCACGTGCCGGAAGTACCGCTTCCTCCTGGCTTTAAATTGCATAGTGTTAATTATGTACTGAAGGGATTGTGTCCGGAATGTGCTGTTAAATGAGAAATGAATAATGATAAATGCCTGCACGTAAAATGTGTAACTTGTATTATTCATTTTTCACTTTTCATTTATAATTTTTTTATTTTATGTTCTCATTCGAAATAAAAGACGCAATTGATATTTTCTTAGTAGCGATTATGCTCTACTACACCTATCGGTTCATGAGAGAATCGAGATCCATCAATGTGTTCATTGGTATTCTGGTGTTCATTCTTGTCTGGCTGCTGGTCAGCAGGGTGGTGGAGATGCGTCTTCTCGGAGCTATTCTTGACAAGTTGGTAGGTGTAGGTTCACTTGCCATTCTGATACTTTTCCAAGATGAAATCCGAAAGTTCCTGAACAATCTTGGAGGACATAACAGAATACGTACTTTGCTAAAATTTTTCTCTTCGAATGACCAGAAGAAGCAAGACATTGACCGTGAGAAGGTTATGGCTATTGTAATGGCATGTCAGAGTATGGCGAGAGGCAAGGTAGGAGCATTGATTGTGATAGAAAGACATTCCAATCTAAATGAGATTGTGGAGACTGGTGATACCATTGATGCAAACATCAATCAGCGACTGATAGAAAACATATTCTTCAAGAACTCACCTTTGCATGATGGTGCCATGATCATAAGTAATCATAGAATCAAGGCTGCCGGATGTATCCTTCCTGTTAGTCACGATCTGGATATTCCGAGAGAACTGGGGCTTCGTCATCGTGCAGCTATGGGTATGTCGCAGAGAAGCGATGCCCTCTGTATTGTTGTTTCAGAGGAAACTGGCAGAATAAGTGCAGCTATCAATGGTCATTTCCGTCTGAGACTTTCAGCCGAGAATCTTGAAAGTCTGCTGAATGAGGAACTGAGCAAATAAGGGATATCGTTCGATGTTCCTTCGCTCTTCCTCCGTACCAAAGTCGGTGCAAAGTCGGTGGAAAGTCGGTGAGAGAGGGGAGGAACATCGAGTTTGGTTCGGAGTTACAAGGGAGGAAGAGCGAAGAAAAAGCGGTCTTGGAACGGATTAGAAGCGAAAGATAAGCGAACCTGAAACGAATCTGCCTTTTATGAAGGTAAGATATAAGGAGGAATTTAGTGGAAATATGATAGAATTGATGCTGTGAAAGTATACAAAAATGTCAAATAATGCAAAGTTGTTGTGACTTTGTGTATTTTTGAGACATGGGCTTTATGTTATAGTGTTGCCTGTGATTTTGCTATCTATATTAAGCAAAATTAAAGGAAAACTATCGGTTTTGTGTTAACAAATCTTAATGCAAGACATCTTTTTTATGTTTTTTTTGCGTAGTTAATATAATAATATTACATTTGTACAGACTTTTGAGTATGGTTCTACTGAATCCATCTTAGACTTATTCCAAATGTCTGAAAGGTATTAAGAGTGTTTGTTTTAAGAAGACACCCTGTAACTTTTAAAAACGGTAAATTAGATGACTTTGAAAAATACTGGAAATAGAAGAAGAAAATATCTCGCACCCTATGCAGAAATGATAGTGTGCGAGGAAGAAGAGTGTCTCCTCGACACAGTGTCCGGCTTAGGCCAAGATCCTGGAGGAGGAGGTGACAACCAGGAGTTTGCAAAAGGTTTTGGAGGCATCTGGGAAGAAGGCAATTATGCCGGGGAATCGGATGGAGTTGGTAACATTTTTGAGGGACAGCCATGAAGAAAACTTTATCATACATATTGTTTTGGATGCTGAGCTTTCTCCATGTCTCAGCTGCGAGTTACACGTTCGACATCAACAAGGGGATTTCATTCTCCTGGCAGTATGATGATGTGTTGGGGGTATATACCACAAAGGGTACCCGAATAAAGCACTGGGCATTGGGTGATGGCAAAGTGACATCATTCAGTTCATACGGATGGTCGCTTGTGGAAAACTGCAAATATTATCTCTACTATCCATACAACAACTCGTATTTCGCGAATGATATTCCGATAACAAATCTACCTGTCACTTTTGATGGGCAGGTGCAGAGCGAGAACAATAGTCTGACGCATATAGCAGGCTACGACTATATGATTGGAGAGGGTAATACCGATGAAAATTCCGCAGACTTCACGTTAAACCATCTATGCTCAGTAATAAGGATAGAATATGTATCACCCAAATCAGCCGTCTATACAAGTGTAGCCTTGAAGGCTACGGAAGATTTGTTCTGTAAGAATGCAGAGATGAACCTTGAAGGGCAGCGCCTGAACCAGACTGAGAAAGACAGCTATGCAACCCTGACGCTTGACAGAATTGCAGTAGATGCGGGTGAGACGCTTGTAGCCTATATGGTTGTAGCCCCAGTTGAACTTTCAGGATGGGATGTTAAGCTAGCAATCACTTCGGAAGATGGAGATGAGGTTGATTTTGATATAAGGACAGACGAACTTAAAGCTGGAAGACTATATATACTTAGTACCACGGAATGCGAAGAAAAAGCGTTTTATAGCAAACATTATGCAAGTAGCCTGTCAGAGCCGTGTGTAGGTGTTGCGGACATACCGATAGACACAGATTCGCAAATCATTGTAACAGGTATTCATCAGACAGAATATGATAAGTCACAAAACGATGGAACGATATATACATTGTCAGGCATAAGGGCAAGACAATCCTCACAAAAGGGAATTATAATAAAGAACAGGAAAAAAGTAATTCAGTAATGAAAACAAAGAAAATATACATATTGCTAGCAATTGCAACTATGATGGCATCCTGTTCGCAGGATGTAGTCGAAAAGTCTGTCTTTAAAGTTGACGAGGTGTCTGCCACGCTTCCTGAGTTGGAGGATGGCAATGTGGTGACTCGCTCTTCACTCATCTACGACTCCAACGATAAGAAAATGCACTTCACATGGGAGTCTGGCGATACGATAGGCGTGTTTGCCGTCAATGATGTCTCTGGCAGACGTCAGCAGGTGCCTTTCATCCTAACGAATGGAGCTGGTACAATCGCTGGTGGTTTTGAAACTTCCGATGAGAGTATGCGCACTATCGAAAAGGACAAGAAATACATAGCTTTCAGACCATACTCAACAAAAGAAGATGACTATGCCAAGCTCGACTTAACATACAAAAATCAAGTTGCGAAGGCTTTCCCTAAGATGAAATATTTCTTTTTAGGAAATACGAATGAGAACATAGAGAAATATCAGCAGTCGGAAAAGGCAGCTTCGGCTCATCTTACAAAAACCGACTATATGGTATCTGATCCGACTATAGCCTTGCAAGCCGGACATTGTGCTTTCGAGTTCGCGCGAATTGGTGCTGTAGTGAGATTCTATATGAAGAGCCCAAAAAATATTATATATGACGGGCTGCAGTTGGTAGCCAAAGGTAAGCAGTTTGTTATGACCGGAATGTTCAACGCAGAGAATAAGAAGATAATTCCTTTAATAACAAACAATACAATGAATCTTACATTCTCTCCCACCCTGGACTTGAGAGATGAAGACTCTGACTATTACTATAAAGGTGCTGGCTATATCGTTACATATATGATGGTTGCTCCAATTGACCTTAGTGATGCGAAAGATATATCTATCTATCTCAAGGGGCATGATGTGGCTGGTAATTCACACTATTACAAGTCAAAAGGAAAATTGGAAAAGCCAAACCTGACAGCGAATATGTTCTATCAATGGACATCTGCAGACAACTCGGATAATGCAGCTATCGTCTTTGATAAAATCACCGTACAGGACTGGGAAAAAGATGTAATATACAGTAATGGTGAGGAAGGAACAGGAACGAGTACATGGTAAATAAGTGACCTCTCCCCCCGCCCTCCCCCGTAGGGAGGGAGCTGGAAGGCGAAAAATATATTATGAATATGTTAAATTACAAATCATACATAACAAATGGTGCAATGTGCATCGTACTTTGTACTTTGTTTGTTGCTTGTTCGGGAGATGATCTTGAACAATATGCTCAGCGTGCTGATAATGCCAATGAGATAGGCTTCATGCCAAAGACAGAGAATGTTACTCGTAGCACTTATAGTCAGAATAATCCACATCCTGCAACAATGGGTGTGTTTGGTTACCATGACCTAAGTAGTATTACAATTGATAAGCCTGCCAATAGGATTTTCTCTAACCAGGAAGTATCATACTCATACGTTGAGGGTAAGGGTATTTGGTCTTACACCCCTACTAAGTACTGGCCAGAATACAGTTCGTATGATAGTTTTGATTTCTTAGGCTATATGCCATATAATGGATCTGCAAGTTTTAGTTATCAGTCAACTATATACACCTTGAGCTTTGCAGCGAATTTGAATGAGACAAACATGATAGAAGGAACGAATTTGCCTTTGATCTGTAATGTGCCTCACCATAAGAATGCTCCAGGTGAAATCGTGGACTTTAAAATGGATCAGACGATGACTGGATTCCAGTTGAATTTCAAACTGGGTGCAAAGATGAGTCAGGTACGTGAATTTGAAATAACAAAGGTTGTTGTATCCGGTGATATTCCATATAAGGGCAAAATATCACGTTCTTATGTAATTAAGGATAAAAAGTGGGAATCAGCACCAATCGTATGGAGTGATGTTGATACTATGTCCATGTCATTGAACATTGCGAACAAAGGCGAAAGCCTGATTTTGAATAATAATGGCTTCCAGGAATGGGGACAACCTTTCTTCGCGATTCCCGATGAAAGTTTTAAGCCTACGATTAGTGTGACATATAATGTCAAGGTCGCAAATAATGGAACAGTCACGCGTAAGGAGGTGACTAACAATATCATCTTCAACGAGAATAATTTCGCAAATCTGAGAAAATGGGAACTTAAACCGGGAAAACTTAACACTCTCAAGATTGCAATTGTTCCAGACCATCTGTATATACTTGCTGATGCGGATCAATACATCGGTTATTTAGTAATGGAATAGGAAAAAGTGAAGCCTCTCCCCCGCCCTCTCCAATAGAGAGGGAGCCAAAAGGGGTGAAGGTAATTATATATTTGAACTCAAAATAAAGAAGATATGAAGCGTTTGATAACTTTCAATTTTCATTTTTCAATTTTCAGTATTCTGATGTTCCTTTTTGTGTTTACTACACAAGCTACATGGGCACAAAGTGGTGAATGGAAGGATTATGCTGCAAATGGATATGCTTCGGGCGATGGTTCGAAAGATAATCCGTATGTCATAAAGACTGCGGCTCAGCTTGCATTTATGGCAAAAGAGGTTGCAAGTACGGATAAAATTTCCAAAGAGAAATATTATGTCTTGGATGCAGACATTGATCTTGGCGCACATTATTGGAATCCTATAGGTGTTGATAGCCCGGGTAATCGTCGTTTCTATGGCAAATTCGATGGTAAGGGACATACCGTTAAGAATCTGAAAGTACAATGGGTTTATAACGGTTGGACTACAGCTGGACTATTTGGAAGAGTTCAAGGTGAGAGCAAAGATTGGGCACGTATCAGTAATCTTTTAATTGATGGTGCGAACATTGCAAAAAAAGCAGATAATAAAAATATTACAGGTAATAATGGCTGTAGTATCGGCATATTAGCTGGAGAAGTACGACAGTATTCCGAAATAAGCAATATCATCGTTAAAAATTCAGTAAATTCTGACGGTGGTTCGCCATTCGAAGTTGGAAATAGTGCCGCTGTTCGTATTGGTGGTGTTATAGGTAATACAGAAAAGGACAAGGATGATAATCCTGGAGTTTATAGGATATTCAATTTGGCAGCAGAGAATGTCAAGATAGAGTATCCTAATATGAAATATAATAGCAGTAGTACAGATTCTTATGTCGGTGGCATTATTGGTCGTTTCCGTCAAAAGAAAGCTGATGATTCGAAAAACATCTTTGCAGAGAATCTCTTTTCCGATGTCACGATAAACTATGTTAGCAATGCAAAAATCACGTGTGGAAGCGTTTTGGCTAATAAGGACGGAGTGGCAGAGGCGAACCATTGGTATTATACAAAGCCTGTGCCCGGAGTTACGAATTATGGAGAGAATAAAGGAATAAGTTTTGCTTCTTCATTCAATAATCTGGCAAATTCATTTGTATCAAAAATGAACGAGCCAGATATGCCATATTGGATATATACTCAAGCATCAGGCTTTAAATTCTTAAAGGGAACGCTATCAAATGTTCATGAGAGCACTCATCTTCTAAATGCGCATGAATTTACTTTTACTACCACGGGTAGCTATACTTATGAGTGGTATGTGGAGGGAGTAAAACAGTCTAGTACTACCAACAAGGCTACTTTGCCAACAAAGTCTGTTGAGCAGACGGGAAAAGTTGTGCTCAAAAGTGGAACAGAAAAAATCATGGAGGCAAATTTTGTGATTCCTGCCGAAATTTATGGTGTGGAAGATCATCTTTATGCCAATAGTTATGCAGGTGGTAATGGCACACCGGAGTCTCCATATATTATCAGTAATGATATTCAGCTTGCAAAACTTGCCCTTGACGTAAGCAATGGACAAAACACAAACAAGTACTATAGAATAACCGCTGATATTGATCTTTCAAAGGCTATCTGGACACCAATAGGTTCTTATGTTTATGATACGAATAAAACATTTAAGGGATCGCTTGATGGAGTTGGTCATACTGTTAGAAATATGCAGTTTGATTGGTATAGCACTAAGAATGCGGAAAGTTTCTTTGGACTATTCTCTACGATTGATGGTGGTACTGTCAGGAATCTTATCATAGATAATGCTCATGGTACATATAGTAATAATTCAGATATAGTAAACTCAAGGCTGGTAGGTATATTGGCTGGTGGTGTGCGTGAGAATTCAAGTATCCAGAACATCATTATCCGCAAGTCTGAGATTACTGGCGCTTCAACCACTTTCAACCAGAATGGAAAATGGCTGGTAATAGGAGGTGCTATCGGTAAGATTATAAATAATAACAATAATTATAAGTTTGAAAACATTGCTGCAAATGTAAAGATCGACTTAAGAAGTCTGAATGTTACTAATCAGGATAGGGTTAATGTCGGCGGAGTTATCGCAGAATGTCAGAACAACGTAAAGACATGTGTGAATAACCTCTATGCACAGAATACCATAGATGTTCCTTCCGTATGTCAAGTTGTTGGCTCTGTAATTGGTAAACAATATGCAAATCTGGTTCAGTCATCTTTGTATTATACAAACAACAGTGTACTAAATCAGGGAACTCAGAAGGCTCTTAATGAGTTTGCTGTGCCATTCTGCAATGCAAATAATAACTATATCAAGTCGAAGAAACTTCAAGATTTCTCTTCTTGGTATTTCAATAAAACTGACAATCAGTTCTACTTTGACAAGTTAAACACAGAGTTGTCAATTGACAAAAAAAGTATGGTTGTTGTTACTGCTTCCACATGGGGAATGAATGGCAGCGAGAACTATAACTGGTTTATCTCTGAGGATAGTATTACCTGGAAGAAGTCAGACCTGAGTACCACTAAGATATTAACTCTCCCTTATGAGGGTAATGTGAAATATGTTTATGCAGAAGTCGCAGATGGAAGTTCACGTTCGAAGGGTATGAAGATTTCAACTTTCATCAAGGCTGACGCATTTTTAACAAAGACAAATGGTACTTATGGAGTCAATCTAACCAACTCTCTTTGGAATGACGACAATCAGTATCTTGAAGTGAGCTATCAGTGGAAAGAAAACGACTCTGTTATACCAGGAGCAACAAGTGATACATATACCCCTTCAGGCGCAAACAAGAAGGTGTCTTGTCATATCATATTAAGTAGTGGTGAATATACTATTCTTGACAAGACATTGTTTTCTGCTACTGTCGTATTCCTTAAGCCTGATGGTGGAGACGACAACAATTCAGGTTTGGATGATCAGCATCCTGTAAAGACATGGCAGAAAGCTTATAGTCTGCTTAATGTTAAGGCTTCATGGGACGAGAACAAGATTGTCCTTATTGGAAAGAGTAACAGAGAGGCTACATGTGACCAAAATAATGGAAATAAGGGCTTTTCTATTACAAACACACTTAAAGGAAATGATGTTACAGAGACTTATGCAGAATGGAAGAAAAAGGTTGATGCTTCTGGTCTTGCCAAGGCCGTAACCATTACAGGAAAATATAATGGTATTGATTATAATGCCATTATTGAGGCTTATGAGGATGGAAATAATGGTAAGGGCTATATTGGTCTTTTCGGTGATACTCGTTTTGAGAATATAACCTTCAATCATGACTCAAGAGCTCAGCATTCTAGTTACATTTTCTGTCAGTATCATAACCTTGAGATGGGTGAAGGTATTCAGATGACAGGATTCAAGAATAATGCCCCTGGATATGGAACTATTGACGGAGCAAGGACTTCTTCTTTCCAAATATATGGTGGTCTGAATAACGACAAACGTTTCCGCACCGATAGTGGAGTCTTGGATATGGCGGCAATGGAGGCAGCAATGCCTCATGGTAAGGAAGGCTTCAGTATTACACTGAAGTCTGGACATTACTCTTGTATCACATTAGCAGGACGACAGTCAACCAGTAAACAGCTGAATGGTCTGATGGGAACTCCAAATATGCCTATCAAGTGTACTATAACTATTGACATTGACAGGGCATATAATGATGAACATAATGAATTTAAGGCAGACTATGACTGTGGTATCGTTGCTGCTTCGCATGAGGGACCGCTATATGCAGATATGGATATTATCATAAAGAGCGGATATGTGGCACGTGTAGTAAACGGACACATGGGAAATGAAAAAAACTTTACTTTCAAATATAACGGTACGAATTACAGATTCCCAGACAACACCTATTCTGGTAGGGCCAATATCCTTATCGATCCAAGAGATGGTGCTGGTAATATCGACAATAGCAAGGTTATTATCACAGAACTTTACGGAGGCAGTACAGGTCGTGGATATTTAAGTAATACGACCATCAAGAATCCATTCTACGGATATAGTACTGTGACAATCAATGGCGGAACATTCACTATTCTTCCTGAAAACAATGAAAAGAAGAATATGATTTTCAACGGAATCTTTGGATCTGGAGCGGGTGGTTATAACGGCATTGGAGATGATGAGCATCACACCATGGATGAGCACATTGCCTATTGGAGCCCAGATAACAAAGTTGTGCTCTATGGTCCTTATGAAAAAGCAAGGGGAAAATTTGTTTCTGTGAAATGCTATAACGCAAATGATGGTTCTACTGAAATGGTTGATCCTACGAAGACCAAAACGACGATTCTCATTAAGGACGGTATTTTCGGTTCTCAGAGTCAGCCTATTGATGGCGTATATGCTGGTGGTAGTGGATTCATGAGTCCAAGTCTATTCTACGAAAACAAAGTTGTACCAAGCATATATGGAGGAAATATTTATGGAGAAAAAGGCGAGACTGTATCTTCTTTGACTATTGATGGTGGTACATTCTATTGTGACCACGGAATCTTTGCCGGGGGTAGAGGTACTTCAAAATACTATTCAGAAGGAGCCTATTCAGGAACACCAGCCAATTATACAGAGCTTGGCAAGACATACGGTGATGTTAAGTTGGAAATCAACGGTGGAACATTCAACTGTGATATCTTTGGTGGAGGTTATGGTGCCGCTGATGCAAAATTGTATGATACAAGTGACTATACGACTCTTGAAAACATGGCTCGCGTGTATGGTAAGACAACCGTTACTATTGATAAATATACTGTAATCAACGGTTCTGTATATGGTGGAGGTGATATGGCAGCAGTAGAAAACGGAACTGACGATGCTACTGATCTTACCATCGGTGGTAATGTTGTAATCCATGGAGATGTATTTGCTTCCGGTAATGGCCGTAGGCATAAGAAGAATCCGAGTGACGAAGAGTCACTTTCCCCAGCCTATACATATACTCGTAAGGAGAATAATGAAGTAGGTTTCATCAGGGGTAATGCAAGACTCACCATTTCAGGCAATCCAAGAATCTATGGCGACATCTATGGTGGTGGTGCATACGGTTCAAATGTGGGTAACACTACAGTCACAGTTGATGGTGGCTATTTCTATAGGAATATCTATGGCGGTGGTCAAGGTGATCTTGCCACTATGACAAAGGCTACTATTGATGGTAATGCAACCGTAACATTGAGTGGCGCAAAGGCTGCACTCGATTCAAAAGAGACGACATCATTTATCGGTGGTTTGCATACCGTCTATGGCGGTGGCTATATGGTTGCGAGCGTAACTGGTACTGCTTCTGTGAATGTTACCAGAGGTTGGGCTGGTTCTGACATTATGGAGACACCAATGTGGGCGAATGCATATAATCCTGATGAAAATGGAGAAATAAACCCAGATCGTAACTTCTGTGTATATGGTGGTGGATATGGTCTGGATACCTCTGTCGGTAATACAGACATCAATATCAATATTGACATTGATGAGGACAATGTAATCCTTGCATCTGTTGGTGGCTCGTTCGCCGGTGAAGTCAAAAATAACACCTCTACAACGATCAAAGGTATGCCTATCCTTAGAAGCGTATATGGCGGTGGATATGGAACCGTGAACGACAAACAAGATGCCGCTATCGTTTATGGCAACACTTCTCTTAGCATTGAGGGAGGCAAGATGTATTGCAATGTATATGGTGGTGGTAAAGGTATTGGTGCTAAGAATGCCACATACGGTAACATTGCCCGTGTATATGGAAGCACAAGCGTTACCGTGACAGGAACTGCCGCTATATATGGAAATGTATATGGTGGTGGTGATGTTGCCAATGTCGGTGACGATAAAGTTTCTGTTAATTATAGCATAGAGCCTACCCAAGACAAGTCTAGTACATACGTGAATATAACGGGAGGTAATATCTTTGGTCAAGTGTTTGGCGGAGGCTATGGTAGAATGAAAGCCGAAGTCAAAGACTATACCCAGACAGGTCGTGTTATTGGTAATACCCTCGTTCATGTAGCCAAGAGCGAGGGTGATGATGGCAATGACGTTGAGCCTTATATCTGGAACAGAATATATGGTGCAGGTTCATATGGTACGGTAGATGGAAACTCTAAGGTTCATATCGAAGGTGGTAATCTTGGATACAATGTCTTCGGTGGTGGTTTAGGTGATGCTTCTACCGATACTCCAGAGACAGGTGCTGTAAATGGTACATACGCTAATGTATTGGGTAATACATATGTCACTATTGACGGTGGTTCCTGGATTTGGTATGCCATGGCAGATATAGATGGAAACATCACGACTTGGGATAGAATCACAACCAAATTAACGACTCCTTTTGAGACATGGAGAAACATGCCAGAGGCAGATCGTATGGCTATGATAAAAAATTATGTTGACAACAGATTCTTTAACAAGAATGAGGATGGATATAAATTTGCAATAAACTATAATATATATGGTGGTGGTAGAGCAGCTTGCTATGTTGGTTCAGACGGAGCTAATACGGGTAAATCTACCGTCATAATAAACCACTCTCCATTGACAGACGATGTGAAGTTTGAAGGCAAGACATATAATCTTCTTGACCCAAATACTGCTGCAGGTTGTTGCTGGTATTCATCAGTTGATAATGTCAGAAATCCTCAGTTCTCAGTCTTTGGTGCTGGATATGGTATGAACACAAAGGTGAAGAATACAGAGGTGTATGCTCAGCCAGGAGCAAAACTTGATGCTATGGGTAATCCTCTCGAAGAAAACAAATACGTAAACCAACAGGCAGACTATTCAAAGTATGAAGAATTTGAGCAGACTATATACGATAGTTATCAGTCTGTTGATGATGACACGAGAAGGAAACTATATGGCATGGGTGAGAATACCAATGATTCTCGCACATATCTTCGTTATCGTGCAAGTCAGTTAGCTTGGTCTATGGGTGCTCCAGCTTTCACATTCATGGACATTCATGGTGGCGGTTTCAGTGGCTATGTAACTGGCAACACAAAGGTTGTAACTGATTGTCAGCTCTATTGCCGAAGCGTATTCGGTGGTGGTATCGGCTCAAAACCAGGAGAAGAGAATACAACACCTACTGGTAAAGAGACATACGGACAAGTTGCAGGCAATACCGACGTAAAGATTCATGGTGGTATTATCTCAATGAACGTCTTCGGTGGTGGTGCAGGTATTGAGCCATACGCAGTAGGCGGTAAGGATATTGTTTTCCCTGACATGGCACTTGTTAAGGGCAAGACAAACGTTGATGTATATGGTGAGTCATACAAGATTGGTGACAGGGATGTAGAACGTACTCTTATCTTCGGTAGTGTATATGGTGGTGGCGACGTTGCCAATGTAGGAACACCTTCTTCTGTTTCTCCTGCAAAACTTACAGGAACAGAGTCTTCATATACCACAAAGGTTAGCATTAAGGGCGCAAGCGTGATGTCTGCAGTATTTGCTGGTGGTAACGGCCGTTATAAGTCATCACATTATGACTACACGAAGATAGGTGCTGTATATGGAAATGCAGGTTTGTTCGTAGATAAGGCAGACAAGGCTTATCCTTATGAATCAAATACTGCCGCTCCTTCTACCCCAGTCATTCCATATCTCTGGAACCGTGCATATGGTGGTGGAAACAAGGGTGTCATCTACGGTAATACACTTGTGAAGATTAATAATGGCTATTTCTCTGATGATGTATTTGCCGGAGGTTTGGGCGATGCAACAAGAGAAACTTCTGCGGATGTTACAGGAAACACTAATCTTATTGTGAATGGCGGTGAAGCTAAGTTGACCTCTCTTTGGCAGCCAGAGCTTCGTGCATGGGCAGCTGCAACAAAGAATGCGACTAACAATCATCTGTACTCTCCACAGTATGACCCAGAGAAACGTAAGTTCAAGGTGAACCATAACATGTATGGTGGTGGAAACCTCGCTTGCGTAGTTCGTGGCAACTCTTATATAACAATGACCAAGGGCATGCTCAATGAACAGGAAACAGTATCTGCAACTGCAAACCCAGAAGGTGGTTTCTTTGCTACCAAGGAATGGAAAGAGGTGTACTACAAGACTGGTTCTCCATACTTCTGTATCTTCGGTGGAGGTTATGGTAATCAGACCTATATCAATGGCAATACTTACGTAAATGTAAGCATGGAAGAGAATGGCAGCGTTCACATTGATGACATCGAAGACCGTGTAGAGGGTAAAGAGTATCTGCACTTCATTCCTGGACAGTCTGTTATGGATATCGTTGGTGGTGGCTACGAAGGCAAGGTTATAGGTGAGACCTATGTGAATATTGGTGGTGGCACCTTTGCTCGTCGTGTGTTTGGCGGTGGTCAGTACAACTCTGTCCAAAAATCAAATGTCAATATCCTTTCTATAGACTGTGAGGATGTATTTGGTGGCGGTATGATGGGCGATATCGAAAAGACGGTAAATGTCAATGTTGGCGTTGATAACTCCGCTGCCCATGAAAAAATACATATTCACGGAAATGTGTATGGTGGTAACGATGTGGCTGGATATGTAAACCTAAAGGATAAGGATGAGGCTGGTTCAACCGTGTTCAAAGACAATGGCGGTGAAGGCATAAATGTAATAATCCGTAGTGGTCACATCTATGGTAATGTATATGGAGCTGGTAATGGTGACTATCTCTATGCTCTTGACAAGACTGGTCAGATTAATGCACCAACGGTTAATGAGTATTATAGGTCAGAAAGAAATGTATATGACCTCGTATTTACCGTACCAATGCGTAGTACAATCGCAGCTTCCGCATCTAATGCGACTGATGCACAGAAGATTGTGAATCTCAGTTCATGGCGTCCACTCACCAATAAAGTAACTGTGGATATTGCAGGTAAGAGTGCATCTTCAAAGCCTGATATTCGTGGAAATGTATATGGTGGTGGAAACTCTGCTACAGTAGTAAAGACAGATGACAATAGTCATGTGACGCTTAATGTTGGTAGTAATATTCAGCTTGGCGGTCTCTTCCTTGGCTGTGATGGTGAGCAATTGTTTACCCAGACAGAGACAAAGGACTATATGAGAGCCATTAAGGATATTGATGGTATTAATCTTAATGATGAGATTAACTGGAATAATGCAGCAAATAAGAATATCGCAAATATTTATGTTCCTGCTGATGACAATGACCGTCCTAAGGCATATCCACACATTCTTGACCTTTATTTCCAGCCTGTGGCAATGTCAATTCGTCCAAGGATCAAATGGTGTGTTGATGCTGCGGGGAATGAACATCCTGAAAATCTGAAAAATACCACTATCGGCTCATTTGTATGTGGAGGCAATAGAGGTAATATGGATGTTGTTCCTGATAATGATGGTAATGCCGTAAGGATTGAATTCCCTGAAGGACTTACCATTACCGATAAGATCGTTGGCGGCTGTTTCAATGCCAACTACATTCAGAACAAGACTATCACCGTTGATCACGTTGGTGGTTATCTGCTTGGAGAAAGCCGTACAATTTCCCCAATGATAGATCTTACAGTTAAGTGTAAGTTTGCACCAAGCAAGGTAGAGAAATCAGGTAAGACATACTACGAAGGTGGTAACGTATATGGTGGTTGCTATCAGTCTGGCGTCATCGTTGGTGATGTGAAGATTGACTATCGAAGTAACTCCCTCAATGGTCTTGACGAGAATCTTCTCGCTGTATCTAACGAGAATGACATCGCAGCTTGTAACATATATGGTGCAGGCTACGGTGAGAGCAGTTATGTATATGGTGACATTAATGTGCTTTATTCAAATCTGGTTCCATGGAGAGCTAATAATGGCACAACTGCTAATAACGTATTTGGTGGAGGCCAGAAAGGCAATGTCATTGGTAATACCGATATCCGAATACTAAATGGTAAGGTTTTGGGTTCTGTTACTGGTGGTTCCTACGCTGGTTACCTCTGGGGCTCTGCTCAGGTGCTTGTAGGTTATCCTTCATATTATCTGTGCACGAAGAGTGCGAAATATGATGTTCTTCGTGCGGATAATGCAACAGCAAACCTTAATCTGAATAATACATATTATAATGCAAACGGTCAGTCTTATACAACTCCTACAATCAAACAGTCACTCTATATCATGGCTGGCGATATAGTTTCCGAACAGGTGTTCGATGCTATCAAGGCTAAGGAAGAGTCACAAGTTATTGGTGCATTTGGGGAGAGAATCACGACTGCGCCTTCATATTCAAATGGTTGGAATGATGTTAATATTCAGATAGGTGTTGCTGTATATGGCGGCGGTTATTCAACAGCTGCAAGTGGTACTTCATTGAACAATACAACAGTATTAAGATATACGGATAAGTATAACAATGTTGATATGAAGTATAGCGGTGCCAAGGAAGGAAACTGCAACTATGCTAATGGTATTGACATTGATGATGTTGAAACTGTAATCAACTATGGTGGTAATACTACTATGCTGATAGCTGATGATCCTTCATACGGAGCAGAGCATATCACTATATCTCCACAAACCATGAAGGTTGCATCTGGACTTGCTGATAATGCAGACTTGTTCCAGAAGTACTATATGGCTACCGATAACAACTATCATTTTATCTCTGTTGAAGGAAAGTACTTCAAGAATGGTCCTTGGCCTGCTGATATTAAAGGTGCTGAGTTCTATGAGGCTGATACAGAGGGTGGTATCTTTGGTGACGGTCACTTGTCATACACAGAGGGTTTCCGTAACTGTGAACTCTCTGGCTATGGATATGCAAGCCATAGCATAAGTGCTGGTAAGATTCTAAATACCTTCCAGCGTATGGATATGCTTCGTCTGAAGGACAACTGTATAAAACTGCTTGGAGCTCGTGACTATGCTACAAGTTCAACGGATGTTACTCCTTATTCAATATCACGTGTGGCTGAAATTCAGATGGTAAGTTCACTTGATGGTGATCAGCCTTTGACAGTAAGAAAGGATAAGATTAATGGTGAAGATGATCCTACCGACCCATTCCTTTTCGGCTACAAGAAGCGTAACTATCTTGGTCTTTCAAATAATATCCGTTATGTGGGTGCAATTAAGACCAATGATGATTTCGCTACTGCAAAGTGGCATGGCAAGGATGGACTGCTTGGTCAGGATGAATATGCAGGTTTGTCTTATCAGGATGTAAAGATTGATTATCTCAAATATCATCAGTACAAAGCTGGCATCGTTGACAAATCTGGTGCGGCAAAGAACGAAATTAAGTATCAGAAGCGTAATGAGGGAACTGCTCGTAACCTCATTGGTATCGCGTCTGGCTATGCTTTAAGAATACGTAACGTACAGGAAAAATATAATAGTAAGGGTAAACTTACTGAGTCTCCTTTCTACGGTCCAATCGTGGGTGTTGCCGAAATTCGTCTTGTCAATGTTGATCCTGATGAAGCCGGTGGATATGTCTATGCAGATGACCGTCATGATGTACAAGAGAACCTTCTTAGCAAGGATTACAGAAGGTCTCTTCTGAGAACTGGTAACTTCGTCTTCCCATACGTTGAGAACCCTGATATGTTTGTCGTTGACGACTGCTTCCCCAACGGTTGGGAGCAGAACAAAATTGACGGCAAACAAAACAGTTCCCACTACTGGTATCTTACTGGTTACCATTTCTATCTGAATGCGAACATATCTGCATTTACATATAATAGCGCAGATAACGCAATGGAATTTGAGTCTAATAGCGAAATCAACGAGAATGATGTTGAAGTTCTCAAAGGACTTGTTCCAATTCCAGAAGAGAAACTATCTGTAATTAGTTGGTCATTGCGTAGCGATCATCCAACTACATTCGAAAGTGATCTTGAAAAGCGTAACTATGAAGATGACGCAAAGGATCACTCTGGATATTATCTTAAGGATAAGTATAAACTCTATGTCGGTATTTCAGATAAGGCGAAATATTCAGATGACGAGGTTCATTATGAATTGCCAATGAAATTTGATTCTTCTATAACAAAGGGCACAATACTTCCAGGTGAAATCACATCTGATATTTCACGACTATCATTTAAACTCGTAGATAATGCAGATAACACTTCTAATAAGTACTACGAGGCTCATCTGGAGAAGCCGACAAAGGCAACACTTGTACTTAGAGCACCTGCTTTCAGGTCTGATGGTAATGGTGGCTATGTTACCGATAATACAAAGATGGCAATGTCTGTCTTCTATTATTATGACGAAGGTGAATATAAACCAACCGGATCAAAACTTACCGCAGGTACGGCATATTACTTCAGAAATGTTGACACTGGTGAATATGAAAAGTTCTATGATGGAAATAGTTTCCTGAACAATGTCTATACAAAGAGCGACAACCAATATTCAGAGCCTCTGTCAATAGATAAGATTAAACCAACTACAAGTAATGTTTACTATATAGATGTGGAGCGTAGTTACACCTACACAATCTATCTGAATATCAGGTACATCCAGGGACCTTCTCCAGAGGGTAACATTACTATTGCTAATTGTGCGCTTCCTGGCGAGTATATCAAAGTGGATGCAAGTACTGTTACTATATCTGCAGACCAGTCAATGAGACCACAGAACTTCTATTGGCGTATAGGTAAGCTCAATGCGGAAGGTACAGCCTTTAAGGACGATTCTCCTTGGAAAAAGGAAGACGTAAATGATTCTTCTAAGGGGTATCAGACTTGGCAGTTTAATACTGAAGCAACAGGTATCTTTGCCGAGTGCGAGTTTGAGTATGATGATCAAGGAAAAAAACGCCCAGATATTCTCTATGTTCCAGCATACTATTATATGAATGGATATGGAGTGCAGTATGGTTTCTCTTCAAGAGAAAGTCGTAATAATGAAGAGGATGACGAGTATGTATTCTATCCTATCGATATAAAGAAGGATGAAACAACAGGCAAGATCCTTGACCGTCTGGAGGTTCATAACTTCCACATGATGGACTCTCACGATGTCGATATCAATCTTCGTCTTGACGAGGCTGTTGAGCGTGCAAAGGACGAACCTGATGCTCAGCCACGTATCTATATTGGTGACGAAGCCGATATTAAGGCATTCGAAAAGTTTGTCAGCACCAACAAGTATCATGGAGCTCATGCTCAGTTCATTTTGCTTAATGACTTGGTATTGCCTCCTGATTATATTGCTCCTGAAGTATTTGAGGGTACATTGCATGGTGACGGCCATGTGATTACAGAGGGCAGACTGTTTAGAAAGAATAAAGGAAATATCTACAACCTTGGTTACGTGAACGGACAGATTGCCAGAACTAACGAAGGCAAGTATCACTGTTGCTTTGAGAGCAAATACCAGAAGGTTTATGACATTGACGGCAATGATGTGCCATATACAGCAGATGACTTCAAGTATGGTAAGGTGGCATACGACCTTAACCAATATAATATGAAGAAGGCTGCCGGTGATACTACATACACCTACGTAAAGGATTACTATCGCAATGGTGATTTCCAGTATGCACGTATTGATGATGAGACTCTTGGTGTCACATCTGGCGTTACATATCTGCGTAAGGGTAATGAGGTAGCAGCCAACCAGTCTGTTCCATATTATCATAAGAAAGGTTATACAGCTCACAATATGAAACATACAGCTGATGTTCGTTCTAAGGGTGATTATTGTGAGCCTCTGTTTGAGAGCAAGGGTATGAACGACTATCGTTACTTCGGACAGAACCTTCAGGCTGAACCTGCGTTGTATCCATCCACAATCACATCTCATAATGTGACAGCGGCATTGAACCGCGTATGGTGTACAGACGGCTATTATGGCAATAAGCAGGCAGATAAGTTCTACTATAATGCTGCTATCCATAATGACAGCTATATGGACACATACGTTCTCAATCCAAAGACTACGGCGGTGAACTTTAATGTTTCAGATGATAATGCTTCCGTATTCCATGGCTTTGGTACAGCCGATGAAGTAACAAGAAACCTCTTGGTATATACGGCAAAGAACGACAAATCTAAGGCCAATGAGGCTGTAGATGTTGTTTCTAAGTCACTTGCATATACGAATGAAACACCAGAGGGCGCTATCAGAGGTCATCATGTAATTTACAATGGTAGCTATAAGGTTTCAATGCTTCATCTTGTAGATAAGCAGACATTCAATGCACCTATCGCATTTACCGTAACAGGCAGGTCATGGTATGTTCGTAATCCTGAGACTGAGACAGGCTATGTAGAGAAGGTTGGTGCTGCATGGGAAAGTATCTGTCTGCCGTTCGCACCAAATAAGTCAACGCTCTCTGAGGGCATTCAGATGTACAAAGAGAGTAATGGTGCTGCTGACGCCTTCATAAAGAATATTACGTTCTTCTATGGAACACCTGCAGCAGGAACATCTGTAGCTAAAGACAACAACACACTACGTCATCACTATTGGTTCCGTGAATTCAAGTCAGTTTCTGGAAATATGGCAACATTCAGTCGTCCTGAGAATTCTATCTCTAAGGGTGGTTTTGCTGCTAATACTCCATATATCGTCAGCTTCCCTGGAAGCAGATATTACGAGTTTGACATGACTGGTCAGACTATCACATTTGAGAAGACCAAGAATGCAAGTATTGCTGTCACAGACGATGCTGTTGCTGCGGCTACTACCGGAAAGCCATACCATGTGGCATTTACCAATGAAGAGGCTTCTGCAAGTAAGTATGCTATCACAATTGGTGAGACTGGCGATAATCAGGGCATGAAGTTCGAGAAGAATCAGCCAATCTATGCTTTCCGTGGCTATATGACCCAAGGTAATGTAATAGGTGCTAAGGCTAATAGCTTAACTCTTGATGATGATGTAATATATATAAGTACAGATATCAGGAACATAGAGAGTCTGGATGAAAACGAGAATACTACTGATGTAGCAGGTGAGTATCTCCGTGTATATGATGCAGGAAACCACGCTATCGGTGTTGAAAGCTCATACGACACGAAGCTTACAATCTACACCTCTGCTGGTCAGATAGCTCGAATTCTTGATGTCCGTGCAGGTACAAGCAAGTACAGCGGCTTTGCATCTGGCATCTATATCATTGGTCAGAAGAAACTCTCTGTCAAGTAATTTTCAGGGATATTTTAGAAAAAAAAGTGAATAGCTTTTGCTGTTCACTTTTTTTTTGCTAACTTTGCAAAGAAATAGTCATACGACCAATAACCGTATGTTTCCTAACACAAAAGAAATAACTTATATATTACATAAATCGTAAATCTTAAAACTATGAGTTTAATTGAACAGATTATTGCGCGTGCAAAGTCTAACAAGCAGCGCATCGTACTCCCAGAAGCTGAGGAGGAGCGTACACTTATTGCTGCAGACAAGGTCCTGGAGCAGGATATTGCAGATCTTATCCTTATCGGTAATCCAGAGAAGGTTGCAGCATTAGCAAAGGAAAAGGGACTTACTCATCTTGACAAGGCTACCCTCATCGATCCAGAGAACTGTGAGAAGAGCGAGGAATATGCACAGCTTCTTGCTGAGCTTCGCAAGAAGAAGGGCATGACCATTGAGCAGGCTCGTGAACTTGTAAAGAACCCTCTTTATCTCGGTTGTATGATTATCAAGACTGAGGGTGCTGACGGTCAGATCTCAGGTGCTCTCTCTACAACAGGCGACACACTCCGTCCAGCTCTTCAGATCATCAAGACCGCTCCTGGCATCACTTGCGTATCAGGCGCAATGCTTATGATCACAGAGACTCCTCAGTATGGCGAGAATGGTGTTATGGTATTCGCTGACGTAGCTGTTACTCCAATGCCAGACGCAAATCAGCTCGGTCAGATTGCTGTATGTACAGCACAGACAGCTCGTTCAGTTGCAGGATTCGCTGATCCACGTGTTGCAATGTGTTCTTTCTCAACAAAGGGTAGTGCAAAGCACGAGGTTGTTGACAAGGTTGTTGAGGCTACAAAGATTGCCAAGGAACTTGATCCTACACTCAAGATTGACGGTGAGCTTCAGGCAGATGCCGCTCTCGTTCCATCAGTAGGTGCAAAGAAGGCTCCAGGCTCAGACATCGCTGGTAAGGCAAACGTACTCGTATTCCCTAACCTTGAGGTTGGTAACATCAGCTATAAGCTCGTTCAGCGTCTTGGCAATGCCGTTGCTCTCGGTCCAATCCTTCAGGGTATCGCTCGTCCTGTAAACGACCTCAGCCGTGGCTGTTCCGTAGAGGACATCGTAAATCTCGTAGCTATCACAGCATGCCAGGCTATGGATGCGAAGAAATAACGCAAAGCGTTATTTCTTGAGTGAAGAGTGAAAAGTGAAGAATTTAAGTTAGTCTATGATCGATTATTGCCGTGAACAATCGCCGCTATTAGTTAAGGCGGAGGCATTCGCAACAAGAATCGTAAATATGGTTGATTATTTGTCATCAACTAAAGATGGCAAGTTTAGATCTATTTATGATCAGGTGTTGCGATCTGGCACTTCTATTATGGCTAATGTCAGAGAGTCACAATTCGCTCAAAGCAAGGCCGACTTTATCAGTAAATTGCAGATTGCTTTAAAAGAGGCAAACGAAACGATGGGTTGGCTCGTACTTCTTAAGAACAAAGAATGTATAACCGGAAAAGCGTATGTAAGTATGAGTTCGGATTGTAACGAGTTGATTGCTATGCTTGTGGCTTCGGTAAATACATCTAAAAAGAATCAGCAAATAATTGTAAAATAAATGACAGTGCATAGTGAATGTGTTTGTAGTGATTGCATAATGTAACTTAAATTCTTCACTCTTCACTTTTCACTCTTCACTTTCTAAAATTTGAAGCATGAAAATTTTAGTTTTGAACTGCGGTAGCAGTTCCATCAAGTATCAGCTCTTCGAGATGGAGACAAAGACCGTTCTTGCAAAGGGCGGTATTGAGAAAATAGGTCTTCCTGGTGCATTCATCAAGTTCAATGCAAAGGATGGCAGCAAGAAGGTTATCGAACAGGAGATTCCTGAGCACACAGTAGGCGTTGAGCTTATCTTCAAGGTGCTTACAGATCCAGTAGAGGGCGCGTTGAAGTCACTCGACGAACTGGATGCAGTTGGTCATCGTATGGTGCACGGTGGTGAGAAGTTCGCAAAGTCTGTTATCCTCACTCCAGAGGTTATCGAGGCATTCAAGGCTTGCAACGACCTTGCTCCTCTCCACAACCCAGCAAACCTCAAGGGTGTAGATGCTGTTACTGCACTTCTTCCAAAGATCCCACAGGTAGGCGTATTCGATACAGCATTCCATCAGACAATGCCACAGAAGGCATTCATGTATGCTATCCCTTACGACATGTACGAGAACTATGGCGTTCGTCGCTACGGTTTCCACGGCACATCTCATCGTTATGTATCTGCTCGTGCTCTTGAGTTCCTCGGCATGAAGGCAGAAGGTAGCAAGGTAATCACAGCTCACATCGGTAACGGTGGCTCTCTTGCTGCTGTCAAGGATGGCAAGTGTCAGGACACATCAATGGGTCTCACCCCACTTGAGGGCGTAATGATGGGTACACGTTCTGGTGACATCGACGGCGGTGCTGTTTCATTCATCCAGAAGAAACTCGGTCTTGACGCCGACGGCATCTCTAACTATCTCAACAAGAAGTCAGGTCTCGCAGGTATCTCTTGCAAGTCAAGTGATATGCGTGAGGTTTTCCAGGCTGCTTCTGAGGGTGATGCAAAGTGCAAGCTCGCTATTGATATGTACACATACCGTATCAAGAAGTACATCGGCTCTTATGCTGCTGCTCTCGGCGACTGTGACGTACTCGTATTCACCGCAGGTGTATGTGAGAACCAGTCAGATATCCGTGAAGCTATCTGTGAGGATATGGAATGGATGGGCATTAAGCTCGACAAAGAGAAGAATGCACAGATCCACGGTGAAGAAGCTATCATCTCTACTCCAGACTCAAAAGTAACCGTTGTCGTTATCCCTACCGATGAGGAGCTGATGATTGCATCTGATACGATGGAACTTGTTAAGTAAAGTAAATTATAAAATGAAAAATGAAAAGTGAAAAATACAGGTTTGTAAATTATAAAATGAAAAATTAGAAATTATAAAAATACAGATTGTTATTTGCGCGTATGGCTTTTACCCTAAAACATGTAATCTGTATTTTTCATTGTTCATTTTTCATTTAAATTCTAACTTGTATTTTATAATTTTTCATTTTTCATTTTTTCATTTCCCTAATCCTATGCCTAAACTCCTTTCCTTTCTTATATTATTCTTCCTCTCGCAAGCAGTTGTTGCGCAGAACACATTTACCTTTGGAACCAGCGTTAACCCACAGGGCACTACGTTTGAGGTTGATTCCAAGGGATTTGTCGTTGGCGGCAAGCACGTACTGCCTGTAATGGGCGAGATACACTATGCCCGTGTTCCTGCAAAGGACTGGCGTAGGGAGATACGAAAGATGAAGGCAGGAGGTATAACAATCCTTGCTACATACGTATTCTGGATTCATCATGAGCCAGAAGAAGGACATTGGAATTGGGCAGGCAATATGAACCTTCGGGAGTTTCTTGAAGTGTGTAAGAGCGAGAATATGCCTGTGGTGCTTCGCATAGGCCCTTTCTGTCATGGAGAGGTATATCAAGGAGGTTTCCCCGATTGGGTGGTACAACGCCATGTCAGCAATCCGAAAGAATATAAAGTGCGCTCTCAGGCAAAGGGGTTCATTAAGGAGGTAGAACGTCTTTACTACAATATCTTCGGACAGGTGAATGGGTTGCTGTGGAAAGATGGCGGTCCTGTGGTTGGTGTGCAGATAGAGAATGAGTGTCGTGGTCCTTGGAGCTATTATATGACCTTGAAGGATATTGCGGTAAAGGCAGGTTTTGATGTGCCTTTCATGACTCGCACTGGTTGGCCGAAACTCAACGGACAGGAAGAGTTTGGCAAACTCCTTCCTCTCTATGGCGATTATGCCGACGGCTTCTGGGATCGCAAGTTGAGCGATATGCCGGGCGAGTATGCTAAGGCATTTGTCTTCAAGAACAACAGAATGAGTGGGGCTATTGCTACCGAGACTTTTTCTGCCGATGAACTCAAGGAAACAGTAAATAATAAATTAACCTATCCTTACCTCACCTGTGAACTTGGGGGTGGTATGATGCCTTCATATCATCGGCGTATTAATATGAGCGGAAATGAGGCTATGCCGCTTGCTATCTGTAAACTCGGTAGTGGAAGCAATCTCCCCGGCTATTATATGTATCATGGAGGCACGAATCCATATACCCCTGCTCATACTATGGCTGAGACGCAAAAAACGGCTGTTACCAACTATAACGATATGCCTTACATAACATACGATTTCCAATGTCCTCTTGGCGAAATGGGACAGCCTAATGATATTGCCTTTCATCAGACGCGCTTCCTTCATCAGTTTCTTGCCGACTGGGGGGAGGAACTGTCACAAATGAAGGTAGATACCCTTTCCGAACACTATTCCCGTCGTGGCTGCTTTGAGTTCCATAACGACTATGTAAGGATGCACAACGAGTCTGGTAAGTCGTATGTCCGTCCTGTCGGGATGCAGTTCCTTGGTCATTCTATAACCGCTGATGCCCAGCCTTTCTGCAAGATAGACAATACAATCTATTTCATTCCTATTAAAGGGATGAAACCTACTATTACTATTGACGGAAAAAGATCCACCATGTCTTCTAAGTCGCGAATCGGCTCCCTCGCTACGGGGGAGGGCGGGGGGAGAGGCCAGCTTAGTTTTATCCTCCTGTCTCCCGACAAGGCAAAGCGAGCCTATAAGATTGACAACGAACTGCACTTTGCCAAGCACGAAGGAGGCATTCTTTATAAGGATGGCGACAGGATAGTGGAGGAATACTGGCACGAAACTGACGATAAGGTAGAGGTTCGCAAGGTTCGTGAGGCAGATTCTCCTCGTGACATCGTTATGGGAAAGCAGAAGGTTGCAGCTATGCCCGAAGATTGCGACTTTGACAAGGCTGCTGTATATGTAATAGATATTGATTCTGCCCTTGCCTCTCATGCTGATAGTGCATTCTTGAAGATTGACTATGCAGCCGACTGTGCCCGTGTCTATGCCGATGGCAAACTTGTGCAGGATAATTTCTGGAACGGTAAGCCGATGCTTGTGCGTGTTTCTGATCTCGTGGGAAAGCACGTGGAACTGCGCATCCTCCCACTTCGCAAGGATGCCCCTATCTATCTCCAGAAAGAGCAGAAAGCAATTCTTGAAGCTTCTGAAAACGCCCTTCTCACGCTCACTAAGGTTAGCATCGTTAAGAGAACCACTACCCCATTCCCTGGTTGATTATCTACTTATCCTTCGCCATGCTTTTATATTTGAATTTATTGCTGTCCGGTAACATCTATATCTTGCATAAGATCAAAAGATTTATGCTGTACAAGCTTCATTTATATTTTATCAAGAATTTTAGAATAAGAGAATTTCTTTTTAGAATTAATAAAAAAAAGAGAATTATTGCTACTTGCGTAGCTTTGGAATGGCGGGATTGGCAGGAGCGAAGCGACCTTTCTCAAATTCTCTATAAATTCAACCATAATGCGCCAAAGAATTCTCTAAATCTCTAATTCTTGAAATATTTTTACCAGACAGCAATAATTTGATTTCAATATAGTGCAACGCGCCCTATACCTCCTAAATCAAGCATAGCCTTGATATTCATGGCACGGAAAAGTTTTGATACAGTCTGGAAAGTGACGTTATTGCCATTCTCGATTTTACAAATCTGAGCTTTCTTCACGCCAACCATCTCCCCCAGTTCTTTCTGGGTGAGATTCCTTGCCTTACGAGCCTGCCTGATTGCCTCGCCAATAAGAAACTCATCCATCTGTGCATCAAATTCAATGCGCTCTGTCGTTTCCTTTGTACCTATAACCTTATCAAGTGCCTCAGCCTCTGTATAGAATTTCATTGCCATAGTTCTGTTTTTTACTTTTTATAATATTCATTTCTGATAGCTATTGCTCTATCAATCTCTTTTTGCGGAGTCTTTTGAGTTTTCTTTACAAATCCGTGAGTCGTAATAACGTCAGTTCGATGAATTAATCATATAGCAGCAAGCTGCAAAATCCACTGCGTGGGGCTACACGAATTTCCGTGAATTAACCGTGAATTTTTCGTAACGTAGCCAAGCGCAGCGTTTTTTTCGTCGAACTCACGTTAATTACATACGTGTTTGTATTGTTATCCCAAAAGGCCAATAGTCTGTATTGTAGACCGTTATACAATGTTCTGAATTCCCAAATATCAGTCCCCACCAGTTTCTTGAATAGTTTTGGGTCAAGATTGTATCGAGCCTTACCAACATTAAACATAATCTTTGCCTTTGTTTTTGCTGGCAAAGAATTCAGGAAGTCGATAACCTCTTCTGAATATATTACGTTAAACTTTGGTTTTGCATCCTTAGCTATTTTATTTTTGTGCAAAAGCACCTAAAAGTTTCCATTTATGCAAACTTTTTGACGAAAAACCTTTCATTGTACGTTATTTTTAACGTGAGTCCATACTAATAACTCATGTTAATAAGTGATTCCCATGTACCTCCCAAGCAAGTCCTATGTAAGTCCCATTTACCTCCCATCTATGCTCCGTTCTGGAACGGACTTGGAACGGACTTATAACGGACCAGAAACGGAGGTGAACGGAAACCTGTATCGGTGTGTGTATTTGGTAACAGATACTATGTTACCATTGTCGCTTGTGGAGTTCCTTATATAATCTGTGTTTATATGTGGGGGAGACGGCATCGGCATCACTATGGAAAAAGAAAGGTAACATAGTATCTGTTACCAAA
>CADCIQ010000004.1:0-7686 GCA_902801425.1 uncultured Bacteroidales bacterium
AAAGACGTGGCAACGTTTGAAGAGGCACTTAGTGAAACGTACCGTTTGAATGGATGGAAACTCCGTAAGGTATCATAATGACCTCAATTTAATCAAAGAATAAACAGAATACATTGGTGGTAAGGATATAAGGAAAAACAACCAAACTTGGTTGACTTAATTGAATATTTTGAATACAATCACTTTTTTGAATACATTATGACAAAGACATTGGCTATAATCTATGCTAGGGTTAGCAGTTCTGGAAGTTTGGAATACAGGCAGAACACAGATAGACAAGTGAAAGACTTGACTGAGTATGCTACCTATAAAGGGTATGATTTGGTTAAGGTTTACACAGAACATATCTCTGGAGCAAAGAAGAATACAGAAAGGGCAGTATTGGTTGAAGCTATAGAGAAGTGTAAGGAACTCTCAGAGATAGAGGAGACCAAAGTTATTCTTCTTTGTAGTGAGTTATCAAGGCTTGGTAGAAATGCCTTTGAAGTTCTTGACACTATAAAGACATTGGTGGACTCTGGCATCAACCTCTACTTACAGAAGGAACAAATGACCTTGCTTGATGACCAAGGCAAGCCAAGTCTCTTTGCCCCAATTATGCTTGCTACCCTATCTACCTGTGCCCAGTTGGAAAGGGAGAACATAACCTTCAGACTCAATTCTGGGAGAAAAAGATATGTAGAAAGTGGTGGCAGATTGGGTAGACCCAGAGGGTCAGTAAAGACCACAGAAAAGAAGATGGAAGAATACAAAGAGGTTATCACTCTCTTAAAGAAGAACTATACTATAAGGGATGTTTCAAAACTATCTGGAAAGTCCATTTCTTCAGTTCAGAGGGTAAAGAAGTTAGTTGGTATAATATAATAATGTATATAGTATGTCAAGACCAGTTGGTTATAGGAAAAGCAAGGTGGACTACCAAAGGCAGTATGCCCACCTAATCCCAATTCTGATGAAAGGAATGTCATTGAGAATGACAGCCAAGGAGTGTGGTTTGGCAGTTAATACCATAAGGAAGTTAAGGAGAATGTTTTTCTAATGTTAGATGAATATGAGCATAGTAGGTTATGTTTTAACTATAGTAGGAACATTGGTGTTTACATGGATATGGGATGTCATAAAAGGCAAGATATCAGAAACCATCTACCACTATAAGTGGAGAGCCACATTTGACATTGGTTATATCAATAGGGTCAGATGGTATGAAAGAATAAGTTGGTTAAAGTGGTTGAGTTGGTTTGAAAGGTTCTGGTTTTTCAGATAACCCTCCATTCTAAAATAAAGAAGAGCACCAAACTGGGACCACTATGACTAAATAATATAGTTTAACTATCTGGTAATCAGAGCTGAGCATTCATGGAATGGGAATAGAATAAATTTGATATTTTTTTTAGTGCAGTCCGCCAAATGGAGACTATTCAGAAATAATCAGAACGTAAACCATATTTACAGTATTCTCAAATGATTAGACCATAATCTAGATGTTTTTCTTCTGGATTGTGGTTTAATTGTTTTTAGGAGTTATTGAGTAGAGGAGCATCCAGAAAGGATACCTCGTTTTAGTAAAAATAATGAGTATTTAACGTGAGTTCGATGAATTCCTATATGGCAAACAGCAAGCTGTTTTTAACTGACAATAATTTTTCGCAAGGCTCAACAAGCTAAAGCAAGTTCCCAATCTTACCAATCTTCAACCAGTAATTATCATTTTTTATTGGAAAAAGATTGGTAAGATTGGTAATTATTGTCAGTTCAGCATCGGAGATGCGTGAGAGAGAAGTGCTTGGTTTTTTCAGTAATTATTTGTATTTTTGCCACCAAAGAGACAAACAATATTATAACAAATAACTAAAAAGAATAACGAATGAAGAAAAAGTTCTTTTTTCCACTTTGTATGCTGATGTCAGTATGCTGTATGACATTTACATCTTGTAGTTCTGAAGATGATGTGATTGATGTTGTGGCAGATAATGATGCTGCAATCTTCAATATTACTGACACGGAAAGTCCTTTTGCCTCTGTCGAGTTTACAGAGTCTGGTATGTATATCTTGACTCTGCGTACTGATGTTGTAGCAAGTACTTGTTGGCCAAAGTCATGGAAAATAAGTGCTGCACAATCAGAACTTTCAACACGTGGATGTTGGCCCAAATCATGGAAAATAAGTGCTGCAAAATCAGTAGATGAATCCGACTTGATTTCTGGAGAATATACAAAAAATGGCAACGTCTATACTCTTGAGGATTTCGGATCTATTACTGTTGTAAAGAAAGGAAATACTGTCGTTGACCTTGAGATGAAGGCAGAAGATGGTGAAACCTATACTTTCTCTGCTCAGATCGTCGAGTGATTCCGAACTATGGAATGAGAATGAATTTGAACGCAAAGATGCTAAGTCTTTGCGTTCAAATAATATCAATCAACTCTTGATGTCAACTCCGCCAATCATGCAGTTTGCCTTGATGATAAGTCGTTTGGCATCCTTTGTGTGACCGCATGGGAAAGGGTTGCTTACCCCACCAATAAAGCAGGAACTATGTACTTGAAGGTCAATATCCTGAGGCAGTTTTAGTTCCACTCCACCCATAAAGGTATGAATGTCCATGATACTTCCGTCATGAATGCGTGCTCCACGTAGATCCATACTTATTCCTCCCATGAAAGCATCAATCTTTGCTCCATAGAAGTCCTCATCTCTCAGGTTATAGGCATTACCTGAGAATGCAGCGGAAATCTTTAGTTGTTCTCCTTCTGCAACTTCTGGAATTTCACACAGCTTCATATTAGTCGTATGCTCATGACCACTTACTGAACTAAAGATCATCTTTAGTCCAATCAACAACACTATGCCTGGAATAATGTATTTCTTCCAGTCTGCTTCAAGAAAACGATCAAACTCGTTGTAACCTAATGCCTTTGCCATCATCATTATTCCAATGGCTAAGATGATGATACCTATTGTCATTCTTCTCATAATTTTTTGTTTGGTGATTTTTTTTCGTTTGCAAAATTAGTAATATGCTGAAAAATGCCCAAGAAAATGTCGTGACAAGGTTGTGACAACTACTTCGGTCACGCAGAAGTCACATTTTCTGATATATATATTTGAAAAAAACATGAAAAATCTTCGCTTTTTACGTGTAAAAGAATTACCTTTGCACTTGTCAATTGATAAGAAGCCCCCTTGGGCTGCTGGGCTTAAACTAAAACTGAAGATGCAGATAAAGAGAAATAATATAGTTTTCTTAGGTATATTTTCCTTTTTGTTGTTGTTGTCTTCCTGTGGCAATAGTATGCAGGAAGCAGAGCACTTGTATAAGGCTGGAGTATCAGCTGCAAAGTCTCCCGATTCTCTTAATGAGGCTGGCAAGATGCTGTTGAAGTCCCTCTCCCTTCAGGATGAGGATAAGCCTACCGAACTCCTTGTAAAGACATACGAGCACATTTCACGAGTATATTGGGAACAGGACTATCCTGACAAGGCTCTCTCCTATGCCAAGAAATCGCTCAAGGCTATGGAGAATATCGATAACGATTCCCTTCTCATAAGCGTGTATAATCGCGTGGCATCAAGCTATTATCTGAGTAATCTCAAGAACCGACACGATAGCGCCACCTTATATTATAATAAGACACTCGGACTCGCTATTGCCACCAATGATGCAAAGCATACCATAAACGCATACAATAATCTCGGAGCCGTACTTATTTCGCAAGGCAAGCCCGATGAGGCTCTTGAAATGTTCGAGCGTTCGCATAAAGTGCCAAACCAAAGGAAGAAGGATCACGCTACCTATTATTATAATCGTTCCCGATGCTTTGAGAACAAGAATATGTGGGATTCCTGCATCGTGGCAATCCGCAAGAGCCTTGCTTATCATGATTCTACTGATTTTGAGGCTCGCGGAAAGCTCTATCGCCGACTCTACAAGGCTGAGAAGCACCTTAATCATCTTGATCATGCCTGTCTCTATGTTGATTCGGCTATGAAGTTCACCGACAAGAGTCTGGCTGAGCGTCAGCGTGATGATCTCAAGAATGTAACGGAGCGTTATCAGCAAGAGAAATATGAGAGTGACCTCCGACTCCAGCGCACCCATTGGCTCGTCGTGTTGCTTGCCGTCATTGTTGTCTTCGCATTGTTGTTCGTAGGTCAGATGTTCCGTAACAAGCAGAAGATGATTGGACTTCAGCGCAGAATGGAAACCCTCAACCTTCGCGTGGTTCGTGAGGAACAAGTGAAGAAGCAGGCAAGTGCCAAAGCTATGGAACATACTGCAAATCAGGCCGATACTACTGATCCTGTTCCGGCTCTGCAAGGGAGGGTAGGGGAGGAAACAGAATGGACGGAGGAAAAGGAAGAGAACCTCTCTCAGCTCTATCTTGAGCAGTTCAAGGTGTCAAGGGAGATATTCCAGGCACGTCCGGCATATTCCAAGATTCGTCAGTTGAAATATCATACCGACAAGAACTATTTGCCTGACGAAGAGCGTCTGCCGCTTATCGACAGCATCCTTGAGGTGTTCATTGATCAGTTGCAGAAACTCGTTGCCACCTATCCTGAGCTTACCGAGGACGAATGCATATATGCCCTGCTCATCTTCATTGGCTGCAATAATGCAACGGCTTCTATTATCACAAAGACAAGCGAGGCAACGCTTCGCAAGCGTCGCTCACGTTTCAAGCAGAAGACAAACGAACAGGTGTTCCAGTTGTTTATGGGGGGGGCTATAGTTCATAATTCATAGTTCATAGTGCATAGTTGGTTGACACATGCAAACTATGAACTATGAATTATGAACTGTTTCCTTCCCTTTTTTGCAGAAAAGCAACATTTTTTACGAAATTTTCAGCAATTTTCTTGGTTATTTGAAAATATTTGCATATTTTTGCAACCATAACAAGAGGAATCCGAAAATCTTTTTTAGAGTAGGAGGTAAAAAAATAATTCAATCATCATGAAAAAATTATTCTGTTTCATTGCAGCTGCATTTATTTCCGTTTCTGCTTCTGCACAGTCCGAGACTGGTTCCATCACCATCCAGCCTAACGTAGGTATGACCGTAGCTTCTGCCACCAGCGATGCAGGACAAGGCTCTAAGTGTGCCGTTGGTCTTACCGCCGGTGTCGAGGGTATGTATATGTTCACCGATAAGTTTGGTGCAACCCTTGGCGTGAGTCTTACCGGGTATAACATAAGTGGAAAAGAAGGTCCTGAAAAGGGGAAAATCAGCAGCAACTATTATATCTGTGTTCCTGTTATGGCAGATTACTATGTAGCTCCGGGACTTGCCCTGAAGGCTGGCGTTTCTGTCAATTTCCTCGCAACATCAAAGTTTGATGGTGAAAATAAGGTAGATGGCGAGAAATACAGGAATCTCTTTAAGCGCGGTTTCATCTCCATCCCGGTAGGTGCTTCCTACGAAATCAACGGCTTCGTATTTGATGCTCGCTATAACATCGGTGTGCGTAAGATTATGCGTGCGACTGAAATCAAAGGCACATACAATGCCTTCTCATTCACGGTAGGATATAAGTTCTAATCTTTGTAAGGTTATGAGGTTGTGAGTCATCAGGTCAGCACCGTTTGTAAGCCTTCCGACCCGATAACCTCAAATTATGATAATTCGGCTTGTAATCATTTTTGATTGCAGGCCGTTTTTCATTTTTTTCTCTCTTTTGTTCGTTCTATCGTTAAAATTATGCATATTTAATCTTTTTTTAGACGAAAATTTTGGCTATTCCATTATATTCACATACTTTTGCAGCCGTTTTGTAAAAAAGAGGAATCCGAAAATCTAAGAAAAGAGTAGGAAAAAAGATTAGTATTCAAAAACAACATGAAGAAAATTTATGCTTTTATTGCTGCCGTATTTATGGCAATTTCCGCTTCCGCACAGTCAGAAGAAGGCTCAATCACCTTGCAGCCTAACGTAGGTATCACTTATTCAACCGCTACAGGCTATGCTGGCGATGATGTTGATCCAGCTATCGGTCTCACCGCAGGTGTAGAGGGTATGTACATGGTAAGCGACAATTTCGGTCTGGCTCTCGGTTTGAACTATACAGGTTATAACGTAAGCGGTTCATATGGATTCAAGAACGATGTAATTGCAAGCAATTACTATTTCAACATCCCTTTTACAGCAAACTACTATGTTGCTGAAGGTCTTGCCCTCAAGACAGGTATCGCCCTCAACATTCTCTCTACTGCAAAGGTTGATGGTGAGGACGAATTCAAGATGGAAATATTGGGCTATAAGAAGGAAATTGTATATAAGGACGCTTATAAGTCAACATTCTTCTCATTCCCAATCGGTGCTTCTTACGAGATCAACAACCTCGTGTTCGATGCTCGCTACAACTTCGGTATCGGCAGAATCTATACAGAAGAGAGCGGCTCTTTCAACGCACTCACATTCACCGTTGGATATAAGTTCTAAACATCAATTTATAAATTCGGCTTGTAATCATTTTTTTTGATTGCGAGCCGTTTTTTCTTTTTTTCACTATTCTGTTGCTTATAGTTAAAATTATACAGAATTAATCTTTTTTTAGACGAAATCTTTGTCTATTCGAATTTATTCACATACTTTTGCACCCGATATTTAAAAAAGAGGAATCCGAAAATCTTATAAAAGAGTAGGAAAAAGATTAGTATTCAAAAAAAACATGAAGAAAATTTTTGCTTTTATTGCTGCCGCTTTCATGGCAATTTCCGTTTCTGCACAGTCTGAGGCTGGTTCATTCACATTGCAGCCAAACGTAGGTTTCACTTATTCTACCGCTACTGGTGATGGTGGTAAGAGTGTTGACGGTGCTTTTGGTCTTACTGCTGGTGTTGAAGGTATGTACATGGTCAACGATCAGTTCGGTGCAGCTTTCGGTCTCAACTACACAGGCTACAACGTAAGCAAGACATTCCTCAAGGAGGACGTCATTTATAGTAACTATTACTTCAACATTCCTGTAACAGCTAACTATTATGTAATTCCTGGTCTTGCCCTCAAGGCAGGTGTTGCCCTCAATATCCTCTCAACTGCAAAGGTTGATGGTGAGTCTGAGGCAGGAAATGTTAAGTTCAAGGATTTCTACAAGTCAACATTCTTTTCAATCCCTGTAGGTGCTTCTTACGAGTTTAACGACTTCGTATTCAATCTCCGTTACAACTTCGGTGTTAGCAATATTCAGAAGGGTGATGATGTTGACGGTTCTTTCAATGCCCTCACATTCACAGTTGGCTATAAGTTCTAAAATTTTACAATAACAAAAAAAAATACAAATCGGCTTGCTATCCAATCACCTTGGAAGCAGGCCGATTTTCTTGTCATTTACCATTTACAATCTACAATTGCGCGTATGAGGGCTGTAAGCCCGTCACCTAAAAGGGCAGTCCGCAAGGGCTGTCATAAAGGTTGTTATAGTATATTGAGGTCTGAAGGACCGACACCTATAGTCTTATTCTTCAGGTGTCGGGCTTTGGCTTTCCCTTCGGCCGCCGTCCTCTTCGACGTTCAGCCCTCGCAGTCTTGTTGCTTTCGCCATTTAGAAAAACCAATTAAAACAAAAGAAAACATAATAAAACATTTTCTTTGTTTATTGTTTTTATATGTTTTTATTGGTTTTATCCTGTTTTTTTTAGATGGCGAAAGTAAATAGCAATGTGTGTTTAGGGCACTCCCCCCA
>CADCIQ010000004.1:7709-64812 GCA_902801425.1 uncultured Bacteroidales bacterium
CCCCCTGGAGGGGATGAAGCTTGTCACATACTCCGATGTTATCAACATCGGACTACCCATTGGGGAGGGTTGGGGTGGGTCGTAGGGGCGTTAGCCTATCCAGCCATCGGCTTCATACGCTCATTCTCCAGAGAGAGTTACGTTCTCCTTCATCAGCGCCAGTCGCTCGGTGCGCTCACGCTTCAAGGTGTTGAGCAACTTGATGCCATAGTCAGGATCCTTGGCAAAGCGAGCCAATGCATCATCCGTGAGATACGCCCCATTGCGACGGATGGAAGGAAGAACCTCTGATGTCACCCAGCGCTTGAACTCCTTCGCTTGTGGAAGCTTTGAGGAAAGGATGAGAGCATAAAGCCCGCTCTCGTTGATGAGCATTGTCTTGCTCTTGTAGTTAGAACCAGGGTGCTGAATCAGCACTGTGGTTTTATCCTCTTCGTCAACGTTAGTGATAATTTCCGAAACCTCCAAACAACTGCCTGCATTTTTTTGCATAAACTCTGTCTTAACTATGACATCCCCCCTACCTAACATTTAACTGTTAGATAAAACAGGGACACACACACACCTTCCTGACTTCATAATATAATATAATAATAAATATTATTATATTATATTATGGCTATAGATCACCCACAAGTACCTGTGTGTTGTTTATCTAATGGTTATATGTTAGATAGTTTTCCCTTTATATGCTTTCCGAAATTTTCTCTCTGTGTATCAATGAGTTACGAGTGTAAAGTGCATTTTCTTCGAATCTGACATGTATTTTTCCGTAGTTAGTTGGGACATCTGCGAAAAATGTTGTAATTTTGCAGTGTGAATCAGTCAAAAGGCTAAAGTCAAAAGGTAAAAGACTAAAGTCAAAGGTCAAAAGACAGAGGTTGGTGTCACTAAGCAAATCCGCTCTAAATCCGTTGTAAATCCGTTGTAAATCCGCTTCCTACGGACCCTCTAAATCCCCCTGCATAGGGGGACTTGAAAGAAAAAAAGGCTTTCGAGCCTACGATTTATATGTTTCACTTCATTATTAACAATTAAAACCCGAGAATTACCAACGCGGCCATTGGGGGATGTTACTATAAAACATCAGGTCACATACTCTGATGTTATCAACATCCGACTACCCATTTGGGAAGGCTTGGTTAGGCTTTTTATGAAAAAGGAAACTTGGAAATTCATTCTTCAGACGCTGGCGAGTATTCTTACCGCTATTGCGACCACTCTCGGAGTAACCTCTTGCATGGGGTATTAAGAGACTAATTTATTAAACGCAAAGACGCAAAGACGCAGAGCTTTATAAAAACTTCGCTACTTAGCGTTTGAAAAAAGGTAGGGGATTTGCTTTCGCCATCTAAAAAAACAGAATAAAACCAATAAAAACATACAATAAACAAAGAAAATGTTTTATTATGTTTTCCTTTGTTTTTATTGGTTTTTCTAAATGGCGAAAGCAACCGCGTAATCAAAACTTTCGCCTTATCTTTTTTAATAAAAAAAGCCCACCATGCGGAATGGTGAGCCTTTAATTTATTACTTCCCGATGTATTGGTAAAAAGTGCCAGTCTCAATATCATAGCAGTACATAGCATTGTCGGCTGGGATAAGGATGAATTCATACCAGTTGCCTAAGCATGGAATGCCGTAGTAGATGTGATCTGTCAGGTCAGACAACCTCGTGCTACGCATAAGTCCGCTTTGATAGATGCGTCCGTTATGGATTATGCGGTACTTGTTGCTTGTGGAGATACCGTTGCCCGCGATCTTGTCAAATACGAAATCAACCGACTCCTTTGTCATAAGGCTATTGATAGGGTAGCGATACAGGTAGCGACCACTGCCAGCGGTCTCTGCTGCATACAAGGACTTGCCGTCAGTGCCTATGTACTCGTAGTTATAGTATGACCAGTCGGCATTGATTCTGCCTTTTGATGTTACCTTCTTGGTGCTTCTGTTCCATATCTTCACATTGTCGGTTCCTGACTGTCGGAAGTAGAAGTCATTGCCAACGATTTCAAACAAATGGTACTTCTCTTCGATATTCACCTCCCCGTTGTCAATGCTGACTTCCTGATAGATAGCAAAGTTGTCATTCTGGGTGTCATACTTCATGATTCTGACCTTCTCGGCATCATAGTCGCTGTTTTCTGAGAGGTAAATGCCGTCATTCGTTACGATTAACCGGTCTCTGTCATCATCCCATTTGAATGAGTCGTGTCTCTTTGGCGTGTATGACTTGGTCTTGAAATTGGTAAGTGATATTGCCTGGATGTGATTGTTGGCAGGATACCATATTCTGCCGTAAGCATATTTAAGGGATTCGTGACCTATGTATTGGGTTACAGAGCCTATTTTCTTCCAGGCATTAACGAATTTCACTTCCTTAGGCTGGAAATAGACTGTATCAGAATTGAGGGGGAAACTGAACTCAAGAGTCTGTGTGCCGAAATCTCCGGCAGGGATAAAGGCAAGCTCATTGTTGTTGAGGTAGTCGGTAGAAACATTGAGCTTCTTGCCATTGATCTTGCAAACGGCATTGTTGAGTTTCGTGTCGCCAACCGTGATACTGAAGGCCTGTGGAGCACCCATTATTAAATCGGTGTTGGCGAGATTGAGCTTAGGACCGTCAACAACGAGGTTCTTTGGCAGCTTGATGCTTGATGAGAATGTGTTGAAGGTGAGAGGGTACTCAGCCACATAGCAGCATGTGTATTGGAATGTAGCCATACTCTCGTTGTGCTCCTTAAGTTCGAAGTGCACCTTGCCTTTTATTCCGGTTAGCTCTGGCCTAAGGAAAATCTGGGAAGAGTTGCCGAAATTCTTGCCTGTAATGATAATCTTACCTGTGACCTTCGTTTCATCATCGTATTCGAAACGCACATCAGAAATTTCAGGAGGTGTGCTTACCGCCTCGCAAGTGAAGGAGGTCTCGTTGGTAGTGAATTCGTGATCGTATTCCTTTACGTATGCCACAACGGTGCATTCCATTCCTTTCTTCAGGTCGTTAGTGATTGAGTACTTAAACTCTTCGTTTGGTGCAAGCGTTATCTTGTCCGTATAGAAATTCGCATCCGAGTAAGAATTTCGGTAGCTCTTGGGTTTGCGTGTGAAATAGAAGCCCTTTTCAGTCACCTTGCCTGCAATGGCGTGCTTATCCACATCGCAAGTGAGTTCGATGTGGTCGGCTGCGTTCTTTACCTCTACCTTTGATTCTGAGAACTGACCGTCGCCGGCAAATTCATAATCTTCTACGCAAGAGAACAAGGTACAGCATAAAACTGCTATTATGATTTTGAAGTATTTCATTTCCTTTCTTTTTTTTACAGGTTGGCTGATAGATTGAACATAATGCTGCTGCATTTCATAGTGTATTTATCGTCCTCGTGCTTGTGGTTTGGACCTGTTGGCGCAGCATATTTTATGTCGAAGAACACGGAATGATTTGCTGTCAGACGGTATTCTACACCTGCACCTGCCACGATTGAGAAAGTGCTTTTGCCGGAATCGTATTTGTCAAACGAATATCCCGTGTCATCCTTTACGATGCCTTTCTGACGGCTTACTCTGTAATCGAGACATTCATCCTTGAGGAAGAAATCGCCCTGAACACCTGCCTGAATGAATGGCAGAAGCTTGCCTGTGAGCTTTGTGTAGGTATAGCGAACCATTACTGGGACATTCAGCGTTGTGCGGTTATATACCATGTGGAATGTTCTTCCGTTCTGATTTGTAGGCATGAAATTTTCGAATGAGAACTTGTTGAAGGTAAGGTCAACGTGCATGCCAAGTCCCCATGAGCAATGGTAGTCGGCAAAGAGGTTGGCTGTTGCCTGTAGCTGTGAAGCGGCATCCAACTCTGTATCAGTGAAATCAGTAACCTTGATGCTGTTGCAGGCAATGCCCACACCGGCACCGAAGCGAAGGGCAGGGATGTAGTTATAGTTCTGAGCAGCAATGACTTTCTCCACAAACAGCTTGTTGCGCTTGTGGGCAGGCTTGCTTGTCAGCCATTTCTCAATGTTCTCGTTGCCGCCAGAATTCTTGTTCTCGTTGACATAGTACTGTGTAATTACGTTGTCACCTTCCTCATTGAATGGAACGATAGGCTCGTTTTCCTTTGTGCGCACGTAGAGGCTGTATTTGTTAGGTGAGTTATAGACTTCGAACAGGGAAGGTGCTGAGCAATCCTGATAGAAAGAACGCTTGTCTCGCTTTACGAATATCCTGCCTACGCTTCCGTTCTCTTTCTTAATGGAAACGCTCTGGTATCTCGTCTTTCCGATGTAATAGGCTTTTATCTGCTCAGGCAGGTAAGTGGTGGTTGACAGGTCATCGTTCAGACGCACGATTTTCTGCTGAGCCTCCTGAGAGTTGAATTTGGAGTAGAGATATACATCTCTCACAACAGAGTCCCTTCCCTCTGGAGTAGTGAAGATAAGGATACCTCGGTCATAGTCGGAAATAACCTTTGATTCTGTATTCTGCGCCGATGCTGTTAATGGCGTAAATGCCAGTAATGTTGGGATGAATGTGCCTAATATACCGACTGTAATCTTTTTTCCTGTAGTTTGCATGATTTTTTTTGATTTGTATTGGTTGCAAAGGTAATAATTTTTTTTGATACGGCAAAGGGTAGGGGGATAAAGTTTGATTTAAGAAACTCAAGTTTCGCAAACTCCACTTGTACTCCTTTCACTCCTTAAACTAACGTGAGTTCGACGACTTGCTTCAGCTTGATGAGCTTTGCGAATAATTCCTTCAGTTGTATACTATTGATTATCATATGGTTGAAAGACCTCTTCGACGTTCTGCGCTCCTTTAATCACGCATCTACCGAATAACAGCCCTATCGGACTGCCCTGTTAGGTATCGGGTTTTGGCTTTCCCTTCGGCCGCCGACCTCTTCAAGGTTCAGCCCTCATTCGCAACAACGAAAATAATTATTAATACCTTGCTAATTGCTTTCGCCATCTAAAAAAACAGGACAAAACATATAAAAACAATAACAAAGAAAATGTTTTATTATGTTTTCCTTTGTTTTAATTGGTTTTTCTAAATGGCGAAAGCAACCACGTAATCAAAACTTTGCGCCTTGTCGTTTTTAATAAAAAAAGCCCACCATGCGGAATGGTGAGCCTTTTTGAATGATAGAATGTTTTTTTATCTCTTTTTCTTCTTGGTTGTGTAACCAGCGTTGAGAACCTGCTGCTTGAGAATCTTGTAGCACTCAATGGCGTGAACGTATGCCATATAGCAGGTTGTCTTATTAAACTTGCAATCGTTGTTGTAAGGATAGCACGCTATCATAGGCCATACCTGAACCTCCTTTGGCGTTTCGTCGCCAGTGAAGCAGAACTTGTCGCTATTGCCCATGAAACCGTGGTTAGCACCATCCTCGCCCTTCTGCATGACCTCGAAGCCTGGGAGGATGAACTTCACGATGGCTTCCTTGTCGAGAACATCAACGGAGAGGATAGGACGGATGTCAACCCATTCCTTTGGCTTTGACTTGCCATCGTTGGCTATCTTGCCGAAGTAGCAGCGGGTAGTGATGCGGCCTTCTTCCTCGTTTTCGTAGAGAATAGCAGTAGCAGCTTCTGTGCAATTACTTACAATCCAGTTAATGAGATTGTTGTACATGACCTCCTTTGTGTCGCCAACCTGAAGATAGGAAGTGATTTCCAGTTCTCCATTGTCGTTGAGCTTATAGGTGTTCTGGTATTTTTTTGCCCTGTCTTGATAGCTCTCATTCCCTAAGTCTGCACTTATCTCAAGAGATGCTATGTCTGTTTTCTGACAAAAGCCCGCCAGCGTGACAGAGAAGCAGAGACAAATCAAAAAAAGTTTTTTCATCTTCATAATTCAAATACATTAACTTTATGGTTTCTTGCCACAAAGATATATTTTTTTCTGCACATAACCAAATTTTTGAGTGTCATTCTTGCTAAATTTAACTATTTCTTAATGTATTTTGCATGCACGGCGTTTTCCTGTGCTTTTGTGGCAAACTGCTGCGGAGTGACTTTTACCCTCTGTTTCATGAACTCAGGACGGTTGTATGAACGTAGCAGAAGCGTGTTGCGCTCTGGGTCTTGCTGGGGTATCTCGAATGCCTTGTGGCACTTCCCGTTTGCATCGAAATAGGATATGTATGGGCGTGTGTAGTTGCCGTCATCGCGCCTTGAAGCCGTCATTATCCAGCGTCCGTTGCTTGAGAATGAAGGGTAGCTCTCGGAGAAGGGGGAGTTGAGAGGGGTTGTGTTTAGAGTTGAGGGTTTAGAGTTTAGAGTTGAGGGTTTAGTGTTTAGAGTTGAGGTGGATGGGAGGGGCTGAGGGGTCTCTATTACACAGATATCAGCATCCCTATGCCATACGTGGAAGCATCCGTAGCTACCCAATGCGAAAGTGATGTATTTGCCATCAGGAGAGACGCGGGGAAGGGTTGCGCTCTTGTTTAGTGAGGCTGCATCGAATACAAGCTGGGGTTCTCCGAACTTATGCGTGGCAAGGTCGAAGCTCCGTGAATAGATGTTGTATTTAATTTCGCGGAAATGTCTCTTGAAATAATTCTCTGTGGAAATGGAATCAGGGCTGCTGATGTGTGCTGAGGTGTAGTAGAGGGTCTTGCCGTCAGGACTCCATGTAGGGAAACACTCAAGTTCGTCTTTCGCGTTACTGATTGTTGAAACCTCATTTTTAGCTACATCATACAGGATCAGGTCTGACGCATAGTCAAGCACCTCGATCTTGTCCTTGTCCTTGGTGTGGAATGTCTGACGCGTGGTGTTTGTTGAGAATGCCACGAGGTCAGCCGTTGGATGCCATGAAGGATAAACTCCTGCTGATATGGTGCTGTCGGTCTTCAGGTCAAGCTTCTTAGGTGTGCCATTATGCACAAGCATCGTTCCTCCATTGAATTGGCGCATGTGGAAGAGCATGTTGTTGGTGCCGTAGTTCTGGAATGAATGGCAGTTGATGCATTGTCCTTTCTCATCCTTCTGAATGAGCTGATTGTTGTAAATGTCACTCTCTTCAAAATTGGTTATGTTACGCTGGACGATAGAGATGTCTTCGTATGTGATATACGAAGGCTCTATGAGTCGGTAGGCTATGTATGGATCAATAGTGTCCTTGGCTACATAGATATGAAACTCCTTGTAGCTTAGCCATTTGTCATCTTTCTTTCCATAGACCTCAACCTTTATGCCCTTACTGTTGCCTGCTGCCGCCGCAATGAGCTGTTTCCACTCATCATTATCAATAATGATCTTGTTGTCATCTCCGTATGTGAAGGAGATATGCCCAAATGAAAGACAGGCAACAGCCTCTTCACAGTCGGGAAGCATGAAGTTTGTGGGACACAGATTTGACGGTATGGTGACTCCTGTGTAGTCGGGGAATATGTCAGGCAACTTGTTTGTCTGCAATGGGTCGGTAGGGATGGACGGGGAGGAACAGGAAAGGAGTATCCCCCATAGCCCCCCGAGGGGGAGTATTTTGGATAGAATTTTCATTATTTACTATTTAGCTATTTACTATTGACTATTTATTTACTATTCTGTTATATTTACTATTTACCATTCGCCTATTGATTGATGAAAATAGTACATCAACCAAATAGTACATAAATAGTACATAGTAAATCGTAAATTGTAAATCTTGTTAGGGCTCAGTTTGGCTTTTAATAGCACTTCGAATCTCTGTTGAAAAAATAGACCCACCAGAAGGTGTTGCCGAATTCGGCTTCTGTCTGACGGCCGATTGACTCCTCAGAGAAACCATTCTTCAGCAAACCTGTGGTCAACTGGTCAAAATACTTGTAGCGGTCAACAATGTTCTTGTCGAATTGCAGTCCGTAGGTCTTAGGATCAGGAGACTGGTCAGGTTTCAGGTTGCCATAGAATATTGCTACCTGCTGATAGATCTCAGGGATTTTCTCACCCTTGTGAAGTTTGAGGTATTGTAGGTAGTGAGGCCAGAACTTCGGAATATCCTTTGACATTATGCTATAGACAAGGGTGACTTCCTGTGCGAACTTTGAATTCAGGATGTAAGAGTTGGCGAAATAGCTGATAATATAGCGTTCGCATATTCCTGCATCGTTATCGCTTTCGTTTCCGATATGGGAGTTCAGGTCGTGAATCTTTGCAAGTTCAGGATATTTTGAGATAAGCTTCGGGTTGCGTGCAAGTGGCACGTATCTTGCCGCCCATTCCTTATAATATAAGGTGTGGGATAGTATGTTCAGATATTTCTCTGCCAGTTTGTTCTCACCGTTGATGATAGACGAGAGAACCATTATCTTGAGTTCGGCAATGTTGAAGCCAGTCTCAACCTGATTCTCCATGCACCAGTGATATGCAAAGTTGGTCATACCGTGATGAAGGTATATGATAGGCGCAGCCGTATTAGCCGTATGAACCTTCAGGGAATCGCTTGGCGTTGGGGGCATACCTTTATCGTCATAGTCATACATGCTGTTTCCGATATCGCCTGTATTGAAAAGGGCTATGTTCTTGAACATGATAAGCTGACGGGTAAGCGTATCACGGATTTGTCGGATGTCATATAGGGCATCCTCCCATTTCTGTTCGTCTATGGCGCGGTATGCCTTGCATTCAGCGTGATAGTTCTCATCGTCGTAGTCGGCATCTTCAAGAATGCCGTATGAGCATCCTGTTATGACCACGAGCAGTATTGAGGATATTATAACGGAAGCCTTCTCCGTCTTGATCTTTGCACCTATTATATATATAAGGGGAAAAGCGACGAGAGAACCTATTGCCAGGATGAAAGGCATGGTCAGGGATGTGTTCGTTATGCTTCCGCTTGTGAATACAGGCAAGCCTGCCGTGAATAGCTGGTCGCTTCTTAGTGTGCTGTAGAATTGCTGACAAAGCAAAGGAGTGGCTATTAGGAGGATGATGTTGAGTGCGCCTAAAAGCCATTTGCGTTCCAATAGCATTATCACGGCAAGGGTAGCAAGGGTTACGAGCGCATAGATGCCGAGGAAATGGTATAGGCAAGCAATGAGCACAGCCATTATGCATCTTGCTATCGTGCCTATCCTCCCTATCGTACCAAGCTTGGTACGATAGATCAGAACAAGCGCGGAAACCGTGAGCAAGCCTATTGTCTGGCTAAAGCAATAGCCGTGATTCTTGTTATAGTAAATCCAGTAGCCGAGGTCGATTTCTGAAACCAGCAGGCATACCAGAGGGATGAGCAGGAGGGGGGTAAGGTGTTGGGTGCTGGATGTAAGGAATGCCTTCTTCAGAAGAAAGAAGATGGCTATCCACATAAGGATGAGCACGGAACTGCCTAATGCGGGATAATAGAAAAGTTGGGTGAAGTAGCATCCGACCCATTGCAGGAAACCTGCAGGTCGGGTTTGATACTGCTGAAAGAATACCGATGTGTCGTTGAATAGAGAGCGTAGCTGCTGCATATAGAGCACATCAGCATTACGCATCATAAGGAAATACCATGATAATAGCGCAAACACAAGCACGCATATCCATAGTATAAGGTTAGATAGGTTGAGTTGTTTAGGTTTCATAGTAGTGAATTACTAATCACTAATTACGAATTACCTGTTTACAATAGCGCAAACTAAGTAATTCGTAATCAGTAATTTGTAATTAAATATTATTTGTTCTTTTCAATCCACAGACGGGCATTTACGAATGCCTCGTGCCAAGGTGTCACCTCATCGGTGAGACGACGCTCCTCTGGGTAGTAACCACACTGCCAAGGGAACTGTGTGCGCTCTGGGTGTGGCATGATAGCGAGGTGACGGCCATCACTGCTTGCTATGGCTGCTACATCGTAGCTTGAACCGTTAGGGTTAGCCGGATACTCAGAGTGGTTGAACTTAGCAGCGATGTTGTACTCAGACTCTGCAAGTGGGAGGTTGAACTTACCCTCTCCGTGAGCTACCCAGCATCCGATCTTCTGACCAGAGAGAGAGCCGAGCATTATAGAATCGTTCTGTGGGATGGTGAGAGTAACGTATGTTGACTCGAACTTGTGAGAATCGTTGTGAAGCATCTCTGCATAGTCCTTTGCGTTGCTAACTGCGTGGTCGTTGTTAAGGAGACCAAGCTCCACCATGAGCTGACAACCGTTGCAGACACCGAGTGACAATGTGTCCTTACGAGCATAGAACTTATCCAGAGCCTCCTTAGCCTTAGGGTTGAAGAGGAATGCACCTGCCCATCCCTTTGCAGAACCGAGAACGTCAGAGTTAGAGAAACCACCGCAGAATGCTACGAGGTTCACTTCCTCAAGAGTCTCACGGCCTGTGATGAGGTCGGTCATCGTAACATCCTTCACGTCGAAGCCTGCCATATAGAATGAGTATGCCATCTCGCGCTCAGAGTTTGTACCCTTCTCACGGATGATAGCGGCAACAGGACGGTTGCTTTCAGGGCGTGCCACACGCTTGAGCTGTGGAGCCTTGAAGGTGCACTCAAGAGGCACGTTCTTGTAGTTCTTGTAACGCTCAGCAGCCTTACCGTTGAATGACTGACGGCGGTCGAGGAGGTATGAAGTCTTGTACCAAGCGTCGCGCATCTCGTCGATGTCGAATACGAGGGTAAGCTCACGGTTAGCAAGTGCTGAGTTTGGCACCTGAGCATTGCTCTGATGACGCTTGATAGTGATTGTGCGCTCTGTTGAAGGAACACCGATCTTAGCGTATGCGATACCTGCATCCTCAAGAATCTTCTTGGCACGTGGAGCGTCAGCATCAGAAACCTGAATAACGATACCAGGGTTCTCAGCGAAGAGTACCTTGACGATGTCGTCGCCCTTGATCTTGTCGAGGTCGAGAGCAAGACCGCCCTTAGTGTTTGCGAAGCACATCTCAAGCAAGGTTGTGATGAGACCACCGGCAGAGATGTCGTGACCTGCAAGGATAAGACCCTCGTTCACGAGCTGCTGAACTGCGATGAATGCGTCGCGGAAGTACTCAGCGTTCTTGACTGTTGGAACATCAGAACCAACCTTGCCCTGACTCTGAGCGAATGCAGAGCCGCCAAGCTGAAGCTCGTCGAATGAGAAGTCGATATGATAGAGGCGTGAAGCCTTAACGTCCTTGAGTACTGGAGAAACAACCTTCTTGATGTCAGAAACCTCACCGCCGGCACTTACGATAACGGTACCAGGAGCGATGACCTTCTTTCCGTCAGGATATTTCTGTGTCATTGACAGAGAGTCCTTACCTGTTGGAACGTTGATCTGGAGTTCGCAGCAGAAATCTGACAATGCCTTAACGGCTGTGTAGAGACGAGCATCCTCACCTTCCTGAGCGCGGCAAGGCCACATCCAGTTAGCTGAGAGTGAGATGCTATCCATTCCGTCAGCCAAAGGTGCCCAGACGAGGTTGGTGAGTGACTCGGCAACAGAGAGAACAGAACCTGCGGCTGGATTAGCAAGAGCAGCCTGTGGAGCATGACCGAGTGATGTTGCGATACCCTTTGTACCTGTATAGTCGAGAGCTACGACACCGCAGTCTGACAATGGCAACTGAAGTTCGCCCTGACATTGCTGACGTGCCACGCGACCTGATACGCAACGGTCAACCTTGTTTGTCAACCAGTCCTTACAAGCTACAGCCTCAAGCTGAAGCACGTTCTTCAGATAATCAACGAGCTGAGCGTTGAGGGTTGAGTTTGCAGAGAGGCCAGAGAGGTCGTATGTCACAACATCGTATGTACGCTTAACGGTCTTGTCCTCCATGATTGTCTTTGGAGAGCTACCGAACATCTGCTCTACTGCGAGGTCGAATGGACGAACGCCGTCTGCCTGCTCGAAAGCGAAGCGATGGTCGCCTGTTGTCTCACCAACGGTGTACATTGGAGCACGCTCACGATCTGCAATCTTCTGCACATGCTCAATAGCTGACTCGTCGATGAGCAAGCCCATACGCTCCTGTGACTCGTTGGCGATGATTTCCTTTGCCGACAATGTCTTATCGCCTACAGGGAGCTTATCCATGTGAATCAATCCGCCACACTCCTCTACAAGCTCTGAGAGACAGTTTACGTGACCTGCAGAACCGTGGTCGTGGATAGATACTACTGGATTTGAATCCTCCTCACCGAGAGCGCGGATTACGTTGTATGCACGCTTCTGCATCTCAGGATTTGCACGCTGAACGGCGTTGAGCTCGATACCGCTTGAATAGCGACCTGTTTCTACTGAAGAAACCGAACCGCCACCAAGACCGATGCGGTAGTTCTCACCACCCATCACAACAACCTTGTTGCCTGGCTGTGGCTCGCCCTTGAGGCAGTCACGCTGAATGCCGTAGCCTACACCACCTGCAAGCATGATAACCTTGTCGTATGCGTACTGCTCGTTGTTCTCGTTGTGCTCGAAGGTAAGTACAGAACCGCAGATAAGTGGCTGACCGAACTTGTTTCCGAAATCAGAAGCACCGTTAGAAGCCTTGATGAGAATCTGCTCCGGTGTCTGATACAACCACTGACGAACAGGCAGGATCTTCTCCCATCCGTGGCAGTCGCTCTCGTTACTCCACTGTGGAGTATTTGCAGGGAGGTTCTTAACAACAGGGTCAGTCTCGTTCTTACGTGGGTAAGAAGTCATGTAAACGGCTGTACCTGCTATTGGCCAAGAACCTACACCACCGCCCATACGGTCACGGATCTCACCACCAGTACCGGTAGCAGCACCGTTGAATGGCTCTACGGTTGTTGGGAAGTTGTGAGTCTCAGCCTTGAGAGAGATGACAGACTTCACCTTCTTGATCTTGTAGAGATCTGGCTGAGAGTGGTCGGTAGGAGAGAACTGCTCAATCTCAGGACCTGCTGAGAATGCCACGTTATCCTTGTATGCAGAGAGAATCTTGTTAGGATTCTCGTTAGTTGTCTTCTTAATCATCTGGAAGAGACTTGACTCCTTCTCCTCACCGTCGATGATGAATGTACCGCCGAAAATCTTGTGACGGCAATGCTCAGAGTTGATCTGAGCGAAACCGAAGATCTCAGAGTCGGTAAGCGGACGGCCGAGCTGTCCCTCTACCTTGTGGAGATAGTCGATCTCCTCCTTTGAAAGAGCGAGACCTTCCTGCTCGTTGTAAGCCTCAAGGTTATCAACGTGCTTGATAGGCTCTGGCTTGATGTTTACGGTAAAGATGTTCTGGTTCAAACCGTTGTACATACGCTGGAGCATAGGGTCATGCTCTGCGTCCAGAGAGGAAACTGGGAAATACTCCTCAATACGCGAAATGCCCTTGAGAGCCATGTTCTGGGTAATCTCAACGGCATTGGTACTCCAAGGAGTAATCATCTCACGGCGTGGACCTACATAGTATCCGTCCAGCGACTCAGCATCCACGAGAGATGCGTTGCCGTAAAGCCAACAAAGTTCGTTTGTCTCATCCTTACTGAGCTTATGGTCAACCTCAGTAGCGATGATGTTCTGTGATGGGGTCTTGAAAAAAAGAATCATGTCTATATTTTTTGTTTACGAATTTTCCTTTTCTTGAGTTTAGTGTTTAAAGTTTAGGGTTTAGTGTTTAGAGTTTAGTTGCTTTCGCTATTTAGAAAAACCAATTAAAACAAAAAGAACACAAAGTAAAACATTCTGTTTTTATATGTTTTTATTGGTTTTATCCTGTTTTTTTAGATGGCGAAAGCAAATTACCCCACAACCATTACCCAGCACCCAAATTACAAGTTGCAAAATTACTAAAAAAACGCGACAAATCAAAATCTTTTCTTCGAAAAGTGATGAAATCACGAATATTGCCCCACTAAGACATTAACTGGTGGCTTTACAACTCGGAAGAATCCAGAACCGCTTTCATTCCTCGTATATAAGCGAAGGTAATAATGTTATCCTATAGATAGGATTTTCTTGTTCTTTTCTTGGAGGTATTTTCTATCGACTTTCCTTCGATGATAATACCATTATAATACCATTATATTACCATTATAATACCATAATAATACCATAAACTATGGTAATATAATGGTATCTTTATGGTAATTATATTGTATTTTTATGGTATTTACATAGGAGCCACTACGAGTCATGACGGAAATAGTCCCTACCTTTTCTTTATGGAAAAGAGAACAAAAAAAGTAGCGTGCCGTTTCTGACACGCAACCTGAGGATATTTTAGTGATAAAATCAAAATCTTTTCTTTGAAAGTGCCAAAAATCACTTCATTTCTTGCTATGCTCGTACTCTTCGTACTCCGCAATCTCTCTTTCTGCCACATGAGCCAAGCCGTAGTGCTCATCATGCTGAGAAATGTCGAGACCGATGTGCTCGCTCCTCTCGCTAACACGCATTGGGATGAAGTGGTCGATGAGCCAGTAACCGAAGTAGCTCATAATGAATGTATAGACGATTACTACAACGAGGGCGAGGAGGTGGTAGAGGAATACTACGAAACCTTCCCAAGTGCCTGCTATGAGACCTTCCTGAATGAAGATACCTGTCAGTACAGTACCGAAGATACCGCCTGTTCCGTGAGTCGGGAACACATCGAGCGCATCATCCACGTTTGTCTTGCTACCCCAATAAACTGCGGTGTTACAGATAAGGGTGATGACGAATGAGATAAAGATGCTTTGACCAACGGTTACATAACCTGCGGAAGGGGTTATAGCCACAAGACCTACCACACAACCGATTGCTGCACCCATAGCACTTGGCTTACGACCTTTCAGACAGTCGAAGAATATCCAAGTCATCATAGCCACACCTGATGCCGTAGTGGTGTTGAGGAATGCCTTAACTGCCTGTCCGTCAGCGTGAAGTGAACTTCCTGCATTGAATCCGAACCAACCGAGCCAGAGCATTGCTGCACCAAGTAGAACGAATGGGATATTAGCTGGTTCGGAGTTGCGCGTAGAGGCACGTCTGCGACCTAAAAAGATAGCTCCCGCAAGGGCTGCTATGCCTGATGAGGCGTGCACCACGATACCTCCGGCAAAGTCAACTACTCCCCATTTGAGGAAAAGTCCGTCAGGATGCCACGTCATGTGTGCAAGAGGGCAATAGATTACCACAAAGAAAAAGAGCATGAACCAAAGGTAACCGGAGAAACGTACACGCTCAGCAAATGAGCCGGTGATGAGTGAAGGCGTTATGATTGCGAACTTCATCTGGAATAGGGCGAAGAGTGCCAAAGGTATTGTCGCTCCTCCCATGATATGTCCCGTAGGAGTGGTGTAAACATCACCACCTACGTTCTGGAACATCAGGAAAGTCAACGGATTGCCTACCACACCGCCGATATCGTCGCCGAATGCAAGACTGAATCCGAATGCCACCCAAAGGACGGAGATGAGTCCCATAGCAATAAAACTCTGCAACATGGTAGAGATCACATTTCGTGCCCCCACCATACCACCATAGAAGAATGAAAGTCCCGGTGTCATCATCAAAACGAAGATCGTTGCTGTGATGAGCCAAGCCACATCTGCCCCGTCAATCTTCGACATGTCACACTCAAACGAGGGTTCGCCAGCGAACAATCCGCCAAAGGCGATGATGACCATCATGGTCATAAGAATAATCCAACGCTTTTTCATAATTATTGACTTTTCTCTTTTATTTGTGTTAAGTTTACTGTTGTTTTGCTTTCAATATGTCTTGAAATCGGGTGCAAAGGTAGTCATATTGTTAGAAATGTGCAATAATGTGTAGCAAAAAGTAAACGTAAAGATTTGAAAAGTGATATTGTGACTTGTATAAAGTGCGTTTTGGTTGCAAATCGTAATGTAAAAGCGTGAAAATGCTTATGATTTGTAATTAGTAATTCGTAATTAAATTGATTCTTGCATAAAAAAAGATTGCGCGTCATCTCTGACACGCAACCTAAAAGAATTTTTGTGTGTTGTTTTAAATCAAGTATGTTTTGATAATTCTCTGTTTCTATCCTATTGGTTAAACCATTGCAACGGATGCTTTTTCTCAATCTTCAGGAATGTGTTATACTCGCTGTTGTTGTTAGATTCCCAGAAAATGAGCGCAACAAGCGAGATAATGAAGATAAAAGAGAAAATCCCGAAGGCATAAATTGAGAAAATCTCATTGTAAAGCACAGAATAAATGAGGAAAGTAACTGCCGTGAGGCATATACCTATATTAATATTCTTTCTTCTATGCTTGATTTTTGTAGATTTTACCCATATTTCGTGAGGATTCAAGTCGTTTTTTGCCTTGATGGTGGCTAAAACCTCCTGATTATCCATGTTTGGGGCTAGTGAGATATCCTTTGTTTGGCTTACTATTTTACTCTGTTCCTCTAAGTACTGCCTGATATTCTCAAGAGAATCAAGCATCAGTTCCTCCGTGCAGTTCTCATTGATTAAAATTGCATATTCACTTGTACCGTCAACCTGTAATGCCAGCACCTTGTTGTCATAGTATGCAGGCTTGAGCATATAGGTGTCAGAATCGATATTCTCTATGATAAGTGATGCGTTCTGTGCAATATATTCCCAGCGGGTCTTTGTCACCTTGCCGTTGCGAGATACAATCAATGTTCCGTCTTCCTGAAATATATACACCTCTTTTGTTTCCACATCGTTGAATGCGACCCACGACCTGCAGCAAAGCACCATTCTTGCATCCAGGGTGTTACTCCAGTTTCTCAGTTCCTTAGGTATGTTCAGCTTAAATGTATTCATTTTTTATACCGCTATTTGTTCCCCTATATTGTCCTGTGAGTATTGATTTTACCAGCATTGCCTGTCATTCTATTTCCGAAATGCAAAATTACACATTTTTCTTAATATATGCAAATTTTTTTACATTATTCGCAATCATTTGCGTAAATATGTCGAAACATTGAATTTTGATAGTCGGATTTGTACAAGAAAAAGCGTATCAGCCGTGGGGAGACTGATACGCAACACATAAACAATAGATGAGATGAGTAGAAAAATACTAAAGTCGTTGAATCCTGTAGATCACGTTATGCTCAAGGGCAAGGGGGCTGTTGTGAGCGAAGAAAACGACACCTGATTCCGGGGTCTTGACTTCTTCAAGCACGGAGCAATCATAGGGGGCGAGTATCCGGGCGAGGGTATCGCCTTTATGGACATTCTGCCCGGCACCCACCACTCGATAGAATATTCCGGCACGGTGGGCGCGGATGTTGATAAGCTCCTCTTCCTCCATGAGAATGCTCTCGTAGCCAATGCTCCGCACCTCGTATTGGCTCACGCCTATCTTGTTGAGAAAACGCAGTATGGAGTCTATTGTCTGGTCGGATGTGGAATGCTCCACATGGTTTGTCTGACCTGCATAGATGCTGAATGCCTTGGTGTTCCATAGCTGCCAGTTGTAGTTGAGGAGCGTGGTGTCGTAGGGTAGGGGGATGCGTGTGGTGACGAAGGGAAGTCCGAAGAGTCGGGCAACGGCAATATCCTCATAGCCAGTCTTCAGGATGCGGACGTGCGGAACGAAGTCGCCCGGGATGTAGAAACTTGCCATCTGTATGCCGAACTCGAATCCTTCGAGGCACTTGAAGATAGCGGCAGCTATGCGCTGGGTTGTCTCGCCCTTGTCATAGCCGGGGAACATTCGGTTGATGTCGGTGTTGTCCATCGTCCAGAAGCGACGTGCCACGTTCATGGAAAATGGGTTGCATGAGGGGATGACGAGGATGCGCTTACCTTTGGCTATCTTGCCCTCAGCCTCAATCTCCGTAAGACGCTGGATTAGTCGGGCACAGATATACTGCTGCTGAATCTCATCGCCTCGCATAGCGCCTACGATGGCAACGGTTTTCTCGCCCTCACCGAACCAATAGCCGTTGATGCGGAACTCATCACGATAGGGTGACGACATCCTGTATAGTGTTACTTTTTCCATTTGAAAATATATATTGAGAAAGGAAATCTGCTTGCGCTGATGGGGGGGATTTCTGCTTGCGCAGAGTTGGGAAAGTAAATTGGAGGTAAATTAAATCAGTAAATTAAAACCTGTAAATTAGACGCGGCATTCGCCGCTGGGGAAATTAATTTATCAGAAATAATTTTAAAATTATAATTTACTGAATATAATTTACTGGCTTAATTTTTTTCCAATTTACTTTCCAAACAATTCCTCGCGTAAGCGAGACCTTTCCTTCCTTCATTCATTAGTCTTAAAGATTCGTGCCATGAGAGAGCCTTCGTAAACGATAGGGTAGGCGCGGATGGTGAAGAGGAATCCGTGGCATGGGGAGACGACACGGCTGAGTATCTTTCCTTCGAGAGGTGATACTATCTGACCTATCTCATCGCCTTCATCAACCATCTTGCCTGTGGTCATATCGGTAAGGAAGATACCGCTTGCCTCTGCGTTGAGGAATTCTACGCTATCACCCTTGCATACATACGGCAGCTCTTTCAGTTGGGTGACATCAACCTCACCGCTCCACATCTCCATTTCCCTCATGAGGTTGAGAATGCCTGTGACGAGTCGGATGCACATCTTACGGTTGATACGTTCGCCTACACCCATTTCTGCCACCAGACAAGGCGTGCCTGTGGAGTTGAGCGAATGGGCAAGGGTGGATTCGAGTACGGTGGCAGCATCGTGAACCCAGATGAAGTCGATACCGAGATGATGGGCAAGAGGCACAAGCGTTTCCTCGTCATTCACGTTGATGCGCACCTGTGGCGTCTCACGTAGGTAGAGGTTGCTTGAATGAACATCGAGAACGAGGTCTGCCCCCTTTAGATCCTCAATGATCTGATAGGCAGCCTGTTCGGCAAGCGTGCCGTGCTTAATGCCCGGAAAAATGCGGTTCATGTCGAGGTCGAAGTTCGGAATACCACGCTGTATCGTGTCAATGCCGAGAGGATTCAGAGCTGGATAAATCTCAACCGTGCCGTTAAGATGATTGATATTCTCCTTGATAATCCTCACAAGCTCGTAGCACACCATTTGTCCCTCGAGTTCATCACCGTGGGTACCTGTAACGATGCAGACGCGCTTCATGCCTGTACCGTTCTTTATTACGTTCTTCTGAATGCGAAACTGCTCATCAATAGGCAGTTCGGAAGAGATTATGGTTTTGATCATAGAGAATAAGAAGCCCCTAACCCCGACCCTTCCCCCGCTCGGGGGAAGGGAGCAAGTTTGTATTTCCAATCATTGCCTTTCCGTGAATAGATGTAACTACTCCCTTCCCCCGAGCGGGGGAAGGGTAGGGGTTAGGGGCTGACCGTTTATATTGCCTTTAATATTACATTAATCTTCGTTTCCTGATTCGAGAACCCGTTGTATTGCCCGCGTGAAACTGGGCAGTCGGCAGCATCACGTCCGTGGGCGAGTTTCACGTAGCCAAAGTCAATCCTGTGGTCGTAGGTAGGGTCGAAACCGAACCAGTAGTTCTGCTGGGCATCGAATACCTCTACCCATGCGTGAGTCTCACCAGTTCCCTCAACGAATCCGCAGACGTACCGCGCAGGAATACCGAAATGACGGCATACGGCAATCATGAGATGCGCAAAGTCCTGACAAACACCCTGCCCCGAATCAATGACCTCCTGTGCCGTTGTCTCTATGTCGGTGGAATGAGGCACGTAGGCAAGGATGGAATTGATATGATGCATAATGGACTCCGCCCTTTCCATACAACTCATTTCAGCCCTCGGGAGATTGAAACTTAATGAAGTAAATGTATGAAGGTTTGTGAGGTGTGTTGGCTGGAGCCAGATGGAAATAGGCAAGGAGTCACTATGTATCCTGTATGTCTGCATTGAGACAATTCCTGTGCTTACGTAAGCAAGGGATTGGTGTGGTTCACGGTTGCCTCCATAGACGATACGGTTTTTGAATGTGTCTGTACCGTGGTGCTTCCAGTAGTCGGGAGGCAGAACCAGATGCTCCTCTTCTACGTTCATATACTCGCCTAATACTGGCTGGCAACGAATGAGGAATTCATGGTTGCCGACAGGCTCGGAGAATGATACGATGGTGTTGTAACAGTACAGGTATCTTTTCATATCTTAATCATTTTGTTAATACATTGTGCGACCTTCTGCCTGTATTCCACGTCAGAGAGGTCGAAAGCCTCTTCTACGATGAGCGCGTCGAGTTGTCCGGCAACATCGCTGTCAACCGATGCCGGCAGTTCGTTGAGGTATTTCTTCAGATGTTTGTAAGCGAGGGTTATGCGCTTGAAATCGTTGCCGTAGCGTAGCATCATGTCGAGAAACTCCACATGACGGCCTATCATCATAATGTTGAGTATGCGGGTGTTGTATATGCGCTGTTCGGCAGAGCCCCAGAAGGCAAGCGACCAGTCGGTGATGTACTGGAGAAGCGTCATGTTTATCTTGTTCTCCATCTTGCATTTCTTCATCAAGGCAATGCTCATCTCTATGTATGACAGCGTCTCTGTGTATATGTCCTCGCGAAGGAGAATGGCATTGTCCATAGCACGGTTGAGGGCAGAGAACACGCTTGAAGGGTTTGTCTCGTCATATACCATTCCAAGTGCGAACTCCTCATTGTTTGGATAGTTATGCGTCGGGTCGAGCATTTCCCTGAGAGTGTGGTAGCTCTCTGGATTACCGTCAATCATCTGGTCGTAGCACTTACGCAGAAAGTGCAGCGTCATATAGACACGCTCCTGATAACGACCGAGCCAGTATAGTTGATTGGCTTTGCTTGCAGATATAATTAAGTTCTTTACCATAATTTCAAAAGATTTGAAGCCCACCCAGGCCCTCCCAAAGGGAGGGATGCGATATACCTTTTTCCGCTAAAAAAGTGAGCTTGAGTTACTATAAAACATCCTTCCCTTTGGGAAGGCTTGGTTAGGCTTCCAGAGCTACCCACGTATCCTTGAATCCACCGCCTTGCGATGAATTGACCACATAACTGTTGGGATTGCGAGAGAAACGGGTCAGGCCGCTCTTCCATACTTTTACGTTCTTGCTGCTGCTTATCACGAAAGCGCGGAGGTCTGCCTTGCGCCATACAAGCTCGTTGCCTTCAAGAATCTCAAGATCCTTGAATTCCACAACTTCCTGTGCTATCCATCGACGAGGCTCCTTTATCACGAGTTCCTTGAGTTCGGCAAGTTTCTCGGGTGAAAGTTCGCTTCCGAACACTACACCATAGCCGCCAGCTTCGCTCACATCCTTTATGACAAGTTTGTCGATGTTGGCAAGCACATAGTCGTAATCCTCCTTGAAATAAGGCAGATAGGTAGGGGCATTCTGTAATATGCTATCCTCCCCGAGATAGTATTTCACCATCTTAGGCACAAAATAGTATATGCCCTTATCGTCAGCCACTCCGTTTCCTATGCCATTGATCAGAGCCACGTTGCCAGCCTTGTAAGCCTGCATCACGTTAGGTATTCCGAGCAAAGAAGACGATTCAAAGACCATAGGATCCATGTATTCGTCGCTTATACGGCGATAGATGCAACCCACGCGCGTCTTCTCACGGAACATTCCGGCATAATATACAATGTCGTTCTCAACGAACAAATCACCAGGGTAGGCGAGCGTTGCGCCCGTCTTTTCTGCAAGATACGAATGCTCGAAGAATGCGGAGTTATAGCGGCCTGGGGTGAAGATGACGGAAATGCCACGGTTATCGTTCATATCGTCCATCATATTGCGGAGAAGGTCGGCATAGTCGCGGTTGTCGGCAATGGCGTTCGTGGCGAATGTGGAAGGTGACACCTTACGGCTCACGCTTCTTGCTATCATCGGATAGCTTGCACCTGAAGGGATGCGGAGGTTATCCTCTAATACATACCATTTATCATCCTTACCCTCCACAAGGTCGATTCCTGAAATATGTGAGTAAATCTTTCCTTTTGGACTGATGCCCTCACATTCAGGCATATAGCCTTTTGAAGAATAAACGAACTCCTCTGGCACGATGCCATCCTTGATGATGTTCTTCTCGTGATAGATGTCCCATAGGAACATGTTGAGAGCCTTCACACGCTGACTGAGTCCTTTTTCAAGATATTCCCAGTCGTTGTGGCTAATCACTCTCGGGACGGAATCAAATGGAAAGAGCTGTTCGTTGAATATACCGTTCTTGTAAACCCCGAAACGAACTCCATAACGCTCCATCCATCTGTTTACGGTGTCCCTGCTACTTGTTAATTCTTTAATGTTGATACTCATCTCAATAAAAATGTGTTTGTGTTGTTGTTTTACCTAATGTTATATTTTCAACTGCTTTTTTCGCGCGAAAGAAATTGGGCTTGTTGCTTGCAGAACGATGCCCGTCTCTGATTTTCAAGTGCAAAGATATGCAAAATGTAATAAAAATCCAAGAAAAGTTAGCAGAATGATAAGTTTAAAATCTTATAAATGACAAAGTGAAAATTATACAGAGTAAAATATTTCAAAGTGTAATTTGTGCGTGCAGCAAATCTTACAAATCGTAAGTTCCTTATGAAAAATTATTGGCATCCTGTAAACAACGTAAAACATATCCGAAGTGCTTGAAACAGAGTATTTCGAATATTCAGTTTCTTCTGTAGGCCCATAAATTTACTTCAATAACAAGTAACGGGTAACAATAAGAAAAAATAGTGTAAACAGCCTGCCTATTTTATATTTCTATATATAATAAGGTATATAAACTCCTTAGAAAGATTCAGTAAAATTTTGGGGCATACACTAAAATCCTTATTGTTACCCGTTACCTGTTACTGGTCGTGATAATCTTGCTTGTTGAGCGAGATGCCAATTATAACTTGCTGTCATATAAGACAAAGATAATGAGGTTGTTATGTATAAGATAGGGGACGTGATATAGGCGACTGATAGTCTCGATAACATAACAATAAGCAATAATTCATGGCAGATTCATCTTATTCTGTATGCTTGAAAAACGATGTAAAGACGCGGAAAATGCTTTGGTAACAATAATTCCGTTAGTTTCAATAGCAATCATAAAATGCACATTATCCTTCAAAAGAACGTGAAAACCATTCCGTAATCATCCCCGGAATTAATACAGGCTTCAATGAGATTGTACGATAACTTTAAACTCCCTAAGATGTAGTTCCGTTGTACCTCCGTTGTAAATCCGATGTACTTCCCATCTTCCTTCGCTCTACAATAGGCGAAATAGCGAAGGCATAGCGAAGGCAGAACGAAGGCATAGCGAAGGCGTTTCTAACCATACAGTAACAAGTAACAGGTAACAATAAGGATTTTAGTGTTAGCGTACCTCATTTCAGACATACCCCCCTAAATTTATCTAATCAAAAAAATCCTATCGGACAGCAATAATGAAAAAAAGATGTAGCTTTGCGTGCCATTTCTAATGGCTAACTTGCTTATGGTCAATAAAAAAGGGTCACCGCTGTGACCCAATCTTTGTTAACCTTAAATCTAATACTATGAAAAACACGATGCAAAGATAAAAAGTTTTTTCCTCTTGTGCAAATTTTTCAAAGTAAAAGTGTATTATTTACATTAATTTCTCAGATTTTGATAAGTAAAGTTTGCAAATTAAAAGCCTAACCAACAGCCCCTCACCCGCCTTTCAGGCACCCTCTCCCCAAGGGGCGAGGGGGAAGTTAGTCTCTTAAATCTGCGAATATTCACAATTGAGGTTTATTTCGTGGCGAACAAATGTAACTTTTCCCTCGCCCCTTGGGGAGAGGGTGTCACATAGTGACGGGTGAGGGGCTGTTGGTTAGGCTACAACCAAATCGCCAACAGATGTGCGAACCATCCTCTGAATCTGTCGCATGGTGAACGCCACTTACGCCAACGCTCTTCCGTGAGGCGGTAGCTCTGCTTTTTGTCCTCGTTGAAAAGGCGAGAGAGTTCCTGAGAGGTGTTCTGGTCGATGATGATTGCATTCTCCTCATAATCCCAGCGAAGGGAGCGGGCATCAAGGTTGGTGCTTCCTACCGTGCAGAAACGTCCGTCAACCGTTATCACTTTCGTGTGGTGGAAGCCACCTTGGAATATCCAGATATGTGCACCTCTTTTCATTAGTTTGTGGAGATTATAGAAGGCGCAGTCAGGTGTGAGTGGAATATCGCTGTTCTCGCCCATCATAATCTCGACCTTCACTCCGCGCTTTATGGCTCTGTGGAGGGCTTTCCTTATGCTGTGGGTGAGAGTGAAATAAGGGTTGAGAATCATGATGCTGTCCTTTGCCGAGTCGATGGCACCACGATAGAAATGTCGCACCACCTTATTAGTCTTGTGTGGTTCACGGTTTGCTATTCCCACCATTTTATTATATGCCGTGGCTGTAGTGTCAGGCTTCAGGTCGTGGAAATAGTCAGCCTTTTCCTTGCGGAAATATTGCTCTCCGTCAATAGTTTCGCCTGTAACGCGCTTCCACATCCTAAGGAATATGCGCTGGAGGGTATTTACTTCCTCGCCATCGAGTCGGCAATGCATATCGTGCCATGATCCAACCTCTTCCGTTCCGTTGATGTAGTAGTCGGCTACGTTCATTCCGCCTGTATATGCAATCTTTCCGTCGATAACCACTATCTTACGGTGGTCACGGTGGAAAACATGGTTTATGTATGGGAATTTGAGCGGGTCGAACTCGTAGAGTTGTATGCCGCGGGCACGCTGATACTCAACGTGTTCGTCCTTTAGCGGACGGTTGTTGCTTGCGTTTCCGAAGGCATCATATATGGCACGAACCTCTACACCCTCTTTCGCCTTCTCTGCAAGGAGGTCGAAGAGTGCATTTGCTATTGAGTCGTTTCGGAAGTTGAAGTATTCGAGGTGCACGCTATGACGCGCCTGACGAATAGCGGTGAACATATCCTGAAATTTCTCTGCACCTGTGGTGAGTAGGGTAATGCTATTGTCGTGCGAGAATGTAACGCCCTCTTTCCTCATTATATCAACTATTAGGGAGTCGGAGGTTTGCGCTTGAGAAACGGCCTCTCCCCCCGCAAGCACATACTCCGATGTTATCAACATCGGACTTCCCAACCGTAGGGAGGGAGCCGGAGTGCTTATGGAGTCCCCTTTTAAGGCTGATTTTGAATGGGAAGGTAATAGGAAGAAGAGAAAAATAAGAAAAAATATTCCCCAACCTCTACCCATTCCCTTTCTTGTAGAGAGGGAGTGGGAAGGGGAGGGGTATGTGTATATATATTTATTGATATAGTTTTTTTGTGTGGTAATCATTTTTATCGCGCTCCGGCTCCCTCCCTACGGGGGAGGGCGGGGGGAGAGGCCTTGGTTTGTTATCTTTTACTTCATATGTATATCCCTCTGTGGGAATGGAATCTCGATATTGTTCTGGTTGAGAGTGTTATAGATGCACTCAAGAATCTTACCATCATCGCCATAGCCGGTATATACGCTTACCCATACGATAACCTTGAGAACGAGGGCTGAGTCACCAAGTTCCTTGAGGACGATGCTGATACCCTTACTCTGGTTGATGCAGTCAAGCTGTGAAAGTGCTTCGGTAAGAACCTTCTTGCATTCGCCTATGTTGGTGCCGTATGCTACTCCAACATCAAGGACATGACGCTCGTAGCCGTGGTTACGAGTCATATTCTGATAGTTCTTGGTGAAGAGTTGTGAGTTTGTGAAAGCTATCACAGAGCCATCTACCGCTGTTACCATAGTACTGGTGTAGGAGATACTTGTCACCTTACCACGTATGCCATCGCAGACGATGAGGTCGCCAATCTTCACACGACCGGTCATGAGGGCTATGCCATAGTAGATGTTCTCAAGGATTTCCTTTGACGCGAAACCGATACCTGTTGACAAGCCGCCTGTGATGATGACGAGCCACTGGCTTCCGACATGGAAGAGGGCAAGGCTGACAATGAACCATACGCCCCACACAACGACCTGAAGCACGTTCTTGATCATTACAAGGCGTGACTCAGCACTTGAGGCATCCGACTTGTAAAGATACAATGCGACAAGTTGCTTGAGTGTCTGGTTGATGTAGTTGAATACGAACCATATTATGATGACCATGCAGACTGTTGAGATGCTTGCCTGGAAGTTCGGGAAGTCGATGTACTTATGTCTGAACATCTCAATTGTCTGTGCGGTGAGGTTGAATACATCTGCCGCCCAATAGAGGCTGACAAGCACAGAACATACGCTGCATGTAGGGAGGAATACCCAATAGAAGAGACGGTAATACCAATTCTCGGTGACAGGGCGTTCATCTATCTTCTTTATCTTGCTGTATTCCTTGAACCAGTCGCGTATGCAGGTGATGGTGAGGATGCAAGTGAGCTGCATGATCCACCAGATGAGAATCTGTACGGAGAGCAAGGTGTAGCCTACCATTGAGCTTATAAGGGAAACGACGAATACCAGTTGTGAGATATAGGCATATACCACGTCGCTTCGTTCTATATTATGGTTGTGACGGCGTATGACACTCCATTGCCACAGACAGCACGCAAGCAGAATAGGAGGGAATATTAGGTTTACGAGGTGGTTTGGAATAAGTATGATTCGGAAACTGATGACTATGAATCCATTGAAGAGTAGTGGGGCATATACGCGGAACGTGCTTATGGTCTGCTCAGCCTTTACTCGGAGAAGTATGGAAATGAGCACCACGCTCAGCAACCATGCGAACTCAACGAGGAGGTCGGCTGCCATGATGGTGAAGTTCTGGTTTGAACTGAGGCGCAGTATTCCGAGGCTTATGGCAAAGGTTACTGCCGTTGATGCCAGGATTATGCATGTGCGCTTGGCAAGGAACCAATCGCCGATTCTGCCGAACTTACCCCTCCTTATCAGTTTTGTTGCTAACCAGCGGACGATGAGCTGGTTGAGCAGGATGGCGATTATGCCATATACGAGAATACCGATGAACAGTTCTCCGATGAGACGTGGATCCCATTGGGTACCGCCCTTCACCTGATAGAAATATTTGTCGTCGATACTTTCCTTTGTCTGTACTATATAGTCGCCAAAACGTGAAAGGATGGTGAAGTATGAGTCACCACCATTCTTGAAGATGCTATTCTGAATCTCCTTGTATCGCTTGTTGGCATAGTCGTTGAGGTTACGTAGCTTCTCTTCCGTGCGGTTATACATATAGATGTTCTCGGTGAGTTGCTGCTGGTTCTCCACGAGCATACGTCGGGTATTGACGGCCATGGCGAGACAGACGCTGCGGTCTATCTTTCCTCGTTCTGTCAAGCGATTCGTTCGCATGGTTCTAAGGCTGTTTATCAGACTGTCGTAGCGTGCTACAGCTACGTCGCCCTTGCTCACGTATGCCTTGAATGGCTTGATTTTCTTCTCGAATTCCTTGTACTGTTCCGTAGCCTCATGGCAGGCATAGGTAAGGTCGAATACAAATCCGTCCTTCTGTGAATAGAGCATGAGTGCATTTTGGTTGGCACGGTCAGTTTCCTGTATGATGGTTGATATTACACGCAGTCGGGAGTTTTTCGTCTGTGCCTGACGAGCAGAGTACTCATCATGGTATTTGATGAGTTCCTGACGAAGTATGCGGAGGGTGCTTTCAAGGCTGTCCTCTTTGAGAACGGCTTTTGAAGGGAGTGCGAATCCTGCTATAAGAACTGCAAGAAAGAGAATTCTTTTCATCATTTTTGTTAGTTGAAATTGTATTTTGCCCGCAAAATTACTAAAAATATTGCGCAAAACCGATGTTTTTCCTCGAAAAATCGTAACTTTGCCATTCAAAATCATAAAAGTAATCTTTTTTAACAAAAAATATAGTTATGAAACTTATTGCAGATAGCGGAAGTACGAAGACCGACTGGTGTGTGTGCGGTGCTGACGATAAAGTTGAGGCTCGATGCTCCACACAGGGCATCAACCCTTTCCACATGTCTGAGGACACCGTCCTTGGTGTCCTTCGCAACGAACTATTACCGCAGCTTGGCTCTGTGCGTTCTTCTATTGACGAAATTGAATTTTATGGTGCTGGCTGTACCGTAGTAAAGATACCTGTTATGCAGCGCTTGCTTTCTGAAGTGTTCCCTTCTGCCAAGAATGTCATTGTGGGTAGTGATATGCTTGGTGCTGCAAAGGCTCTTCTTCGGAATAAGGAGGGGATAGCTTGTATTCTCGGTACTGGTGCTAATTCGTGTCTGTATGATGGCGAAAAGATTATTGCTAATGTCTCGCCAATGGGCTATATCCTTGGTGACGAGGGTAGTGGCGCTGTTATTGGTAAGACATTCGTAAATGAGCTTTATAAGGGCGGCCATACAGATTTCGTCAAGGTTTTTGAGAGTGAATCTGGCTTGACGCAAGCAGATATCATTCAGAAGGTGTATAGAGAGCCTTTACCAAATCGTTTCCTTGCTTCTCTTTCAACGTTTATTGGTTCTCATATTGCTGAAGAAGAATGGCTTGAGGATATGGTTGTGGATTGTTTCCGTGATTTCTTCAAAAAGAATGTAAGACATTATAATCGTAAGGATCTTAGCGTTAGTTTTGTTGGTAGCGTAGCATATTATTATAAGGCTCAGCTAATGAAAGCAGCGGAATTGGAAGGGTATAAGGTTGGAAAGATACTTAGACAACCGTTAGCCTAATCTGGTCTTACCAAATGAAACAATGTTTTTATAGTAATGCCGCTTATGGTTGTTCGTTGTGAACCTTCCATAAGCGGCATTTCTTATCTATTTTTGGAGAAAATACTATGTTGCATTCCTCCCTTCGGGAGAATCAGGTGAGGCTACTACTTTGCGTAGGCAACAGAACGTGTTTCGCGGATAACTGTGATCTTCACCTGACCTGGGTAAGTCATTTCTGTCTGGATCTTTGTTGCTATATCGCCGCTGAGAGCCTCTGTCTCTGCATCGGTCATCTTGTCTGCACCAACGATTACGCGCAGTTCACGACCTGCCTGAATTGCGTATGTCTTTGTTACGCCTGGGTAGCTCATAGCTATAGCTTCAAGGTCATTGAGACGCTTGATGTAAGCTTCTACGATTTCACGACGGGCACCAGGACGAGCACCTGAGATAGCATCGCAGACCTGTACGATTGGAGCGAGCATTGTGTTCATCTCCATTTCATCGTGGTGAGCACCGATAGCGTTGCAGATATCAGGCTTCTCCTTATATTTCTCTGCAAGCTTAGCACCATAGAGTGCGTGTGGAATCTCGCATTCCTCGTCAGGCACCTTACCGATATCATGAAGCAGACCTGCACGCTTTGCCTTCTTAGGGTTGAGACCGAGCTCTGATGCCATTACGGCACAGAGATTGGCTGTTTCACGAGCATGCTGAAGAAGGTTCTGACCGTATGAAGAACGATATTTCATCTTACCTACGATACGCACAAGTTCTGGGTGGAGACCGTGAATACCGAGGTCGATGGTTGTACGCTTACCGGTTTCGATAATCTCGTTGTCAAGCTGTTTCTTTACCTTTGCAACAACCTCCTCAATGCGTGCAGGGTGAATACGCCCGTCTGCAACGAGTTGGTGGAGAGCAAGACGACAAACCTCACGACGGATAGGGTCGAAGCCAGAGATTACGATAGCTTCAGGAGTATCATCGACTACGATTTCAACGCCACAGGCAGCTTCAAGAGCGCGGATGTTACGACCTTCACGACCGATGATACGACCTTTAACCTCATCATTCTCGATATGGAAAACGCTTACTGAGTTCTCAACGGCTGTTTCAGTTGCAACACGCTGGATGGTCTGGATGACAATCTTCTTTGCCTGCTGATTAGCATTGAGCTTAGCCTCGTCCATGATCTCATTGATATAAGCAGCTGCATTTGTACGAGCTTCGTCCTTAAGGCTTTCAACGAGTCGATTGCGAGCTTCGTCAGCAGAAAGACCTGAGAGTTCTTCGAGTTTTTCACGCTCCTTGAGCTGCATCTTCTCGAGTTCTTCCTCCTTCATTGTGAGGAGCTTCCTCTCGTTATCTACACGCTGCTGGTACTGGTCAATTTCCTGACGACGACGACCAAGTTCTTCCTGGCGCTGGTTAAGGCTTATCTCACGCTGCTTCAGACGATTCTCGCTCTGCTGAATCTTCTGGTTGCGTTGCTGAACTTCCTTTTCCAGTTCGCTCTTCTTGTTAATGAACTTCTCCTTAACTTCCAGGAGCTTCTTTTCTTTCAATACGTTTGCCTCCTTCTCGGCGGCATCTATCATCTCCTTATATTTACCAGTGATAATATATCGGAAAATCAAGTAGCCGATAAGTGCACCGATTATAAGCGCAGCTACGGCTATTATTGCATATACCATATAAATTTATTTAAGTTAATTAATAATATTCTCAAACGTAAATGGCATGGAGACTGTTAAAGCACGGCCTCTATTTCAGAAGTAAGTTTCTTGAGAATATCATCGTATGGAGCGACATCATTTCTCTTCGATTCTGTTACAAATCGAAGGGCAATATCAATCATTGCATAATATAGTATCTCCTTATCCGCCTTACGACCTTTCCATACGCCAAAATAAGCATTCACTCTGTCGTTTATCAGCGATGCTGCTTCACGATAGAGTGGCTCTTGCTCGGCATCAACCTTGATTGAAATGTCAAGGTCGTATATGTGGATATTGATATGTTGTTTCTCTTTTGTTACTTCTGCCATTTTTATTCTTTGTCACTTAGCAGGGTAATACACTGATTTACGTCTCTGATAAGCTTGGCAACACGATTCTTGGCACTCTCGATGTCTCCATCGGTGATTTCTATCATCTTTGCAGTCTTGAGAGCCTGATATTCTCGGTCCTTTTCTGATACGGCACGTTCGAGCTCGGCAATTTTTTTGTCGCGCTCATCCACCATGTTGTATAATTCGCCGTTTTCTTTCTTTACCTCCTGATACTTTAGTATCAGCTGGCGAACTCTCGTGGTGAATACGTTCATGTATGCATCATTTGAGGCCATCAGATAGTACTATTTCGGTGACAAAGTTAGTGAAAACTATTGGTAATTCCAAATTTTTTCCTAACTTTTCTTGAAAATCCTAATATTTTCCTACTGCTGTTCTGCTGGCTGCTTTTCGTTTTTGGCAAGCATTACTACCTGATATACGAAATCGTTTACCCATTCCTGTGAGAAACCAAGACGCTGATTGTACTTACGCACGCTCACTACGGTCTTTAGTGTTCCCGGATCAGAGAAATCGTTGCTTGTAAATACCTGATTGACAGTTTTTTCTGTGGCGGTACGGATAACGCTCTTGAAGAATGAAGGAATGCGCAACTTGAATTTCATCAGATTGCCCATAAGCATCATTGTGTCCTGAGTGAAGCCCTGGAACTGTAGAAGGTATGGCTGAACATCCTGAAGCTTACGGCAGTTCTTGCTCACGCTCTTGTCTATCTCCTTGAAGAATGCATCGTTATGTCCGTAGAGATCCTTCAGCATCTTACGGCAACGAGTCTTTTCGCCAACGCCCAATTTGTTGTGTTCTGTTGGAACGTGGAATGTACTTTTGAAGATTCGGAGATCAGGCAGCATCGTGATGTTTGTGATACCTACTTGTGCTGCAATTGCAGCCTGAAAATATACGCGGATAAGAGTCATGTAATCCTGCATGCCTCCAACCTTGTTGTCTTCTTCCTTTTTCCCGAATATTTTAGAAATTATACTCATGTTTTTTGTGCAGTTTTGTGATATTTGACCGCAAAGGTAGTACAAAATTTTAAAAAAAACAATAAATATCGCATATTTGTGAAACTTTTTTCGAAAAATGTGTGAATTTCACGAAATAAAATATTAATTTTGCACTCACAAAACTGAGACGTGCATCAGCCATGAGGGCGGACTTGCACTATTTGCTCTATGCAAAATTTACACTTACTTAAAATTGAAAAACGATGCAAGACATAAGAGGAAACGCTATTATAAAGTGGGTGACGGTAATACTGGACTGGGTTCTGGCATGCTGTCTATTGTCTGTATTTGACGAAATCTTCCCGCAATATGCTACGTCGAGTGCCATGAATGGTAGTAAGTCGGAGATGGTGATTCTGCTTATGTCTATCATTATTGCGACTTTCATGTTTCCTACCGTGATACATCGTCGTAAGATGAAGGTTGGGACGATAGTGAAGAGAAATGCTTTTCTTTCCTTGACGACAATGATCATCTTCATCTCCACATGTAGGGTGATGTCATCAAGTGGCAATTATATCGTTTTTGGTGTCGTGTATGGATTCACACTCTGGCTTTCCATTATGACGCTGAGATTTTTTGAGAGATCGTTGATTAGGTATTTCCGTTCACAGGGTAGGAATTCACGAACCTTGGTGTTCCTTGGTAATGACCCAGCCAACTTGATTGTGTATAATGAGCTTATGGCTGATCCTGCAACAGGTTATCGTGTTCTTGGGTATTTCAGCGATTCTGTCATTGAGAATGCTCCTGCTTCTCTTCCAAAAATTGGCTCAAGGGATGATTTCCGTAAGCTGATGGCAGATTATGCTAATTGCGGACTCGTATTTGAGGAATTATATTGCAGCTTGTCTCACAGCGAGGCTGAAGAACTGAGGCAGATAATGCAATTCTGTGACAAGAATGTTATAAGGTTCTTTTACGTTCCTCGTATATTCAGTAACCTCCAATTGTCACTAAGTCCAGAGAAGTTTGGTGATACAGTGATATTTACGAATCATCATGAGCCTCTCATGCTCTTGGGTAATAGGATAATGAAAAGGCTCTTTGATATTGCTTTTAGTGCAACGGTGTTGGTAATGCTTTCACCATTGTTCCCTATCTTAGCTCTGATTATCAAGATGCAAAGTAAGGGACCTGTATTCTTCAAACAGTTGAGGACAGGACTTAACGGAGAGTCGTTTATGTGCTATAAATTTCGCTCTATGCATGTAAATGCTGATGCGGATAGGGTGCAGGCTACGAAGCATGATCCGAGAAAATTCCCATTCGGAGAGTTTATGCGAAAGACGAACCTCGATGAGCTACCTCAGTTCTTGAATGTGCTGAAAGGTGACATGAGTATTGTAGGACCTCGTCCTCACATGATTTTCCATACGGAAAAATACTCAGCTCTCATAGGTAAATATATGGTACGCCATTTCTCAAAGCCGGGTATTACAGGCTATGCACAGGTTACAGGTTTCCGTGGAGAAACAGAAGAACTTTGGCAGATGGAAGGGCGTATTCAGAAAGACATCTGGTATATAGAAAACTGGTCTATGTGGCTTGATATAAAGATAATCTTCAAGACGGCCCTGACGATTATCTTCCCAGATAAGGCTGCTTATTAGAGAATAACAAAAACTTAAAAATAAAAAATGGAAGAAAACAATGTGTCTGCAGTGAAACAGACAACCACCGACGACAAGGTCAGTGGCGTATTTAATCTCCAGTTCATATTAACATCGTTGATATTGAACTGGAAGTGGTATTTGCTTTCCCTCATCATCTGTGTGGGTTGTGCTATGGTGTATCTGCGTTATGCTTCGCCAGTGTATTCTATTTCTGCCAAGATTCTCATCAAGGATGATGACAGCCCACAGGCTTCACGTCGTGGTAGCGCATTGCAGAATGTTGCAAACCTCGGTTTTATGACCAATACATCTGGCTTTGACAACGAGCTTGAATTGCTGAAGTCACAGTCTCTATCTATTGCGGCTGTTACCGACCTTAAGCTTTATGTCAACTATTTTGGTGTATCAAGATTCAAGAAGCAACTTCTGTACAAGAATCAGCCTATTACAGTTGATATGGATATTGAGCATGTAAAAGAACTTGAGGCTCCTGTTAATGTTGATATCGAGAGTGCAGGTGATAACAAGTTTAATATCAAGATTGACTATAAGTACATAGATTCTGACACAGAGCAACTTGTTGCAAAGAATATAACCAAGGAATCTCAGTCTCTTCCTTGCGTTATACGCACAAAAGTTGGTGTTGTTACTATAACTGCTAATGGTCGTAACTATGTAACAATGTCAAAAATCAAGCATATGAAGGCTATTATCAGCAATCCTTCAGAGGCTGGTATCAAATATGCTTTCGGTCTTGGTGTTGAGCCTTCTTCAAAGACGACCACGATTGCAAACCTTTCTCTTAATGATGGTAGCGTGCAGCGCGGTATTGACTATCTCAACCAACTCGCCGTTGTTTATAATCGTCAGGCTAATGAAGATAAGAATGAGATTGCCAACCGTACTGCAGAGTTCATCAACTCTCGTCTTGAGATGATTGATAGCGAACTTGGTAATACTGATGGTAAGATTGAGAGCTATAAGCGTAGCAATAGCGTTATCGATGTTACGGCAAAGGCTACACAGTCTTTGACAAACACAAACTCTTATGAAAGAGAGCTTGCTAACGCTAACACTCAGTTGGCTCTTCTTCGTAGCATTCAGGACTTCGTAAATCAGCCAGGTAACAAGTATCAGGTTCTTCCTTCAAACGTAGGTTTGACCGATGCTGCTTCTATCGCTATTATTACTGAATATAATAAAGGTGTACTTGAGCGTAATCGCTTGCTCCGTACAGCTTCTGAGAATCACCCAAATGTTCAGACTGCAACTGCTCAGCTTGATGAGCTTATGACAAGTTTGAAGGGTGCTCTCGTTCAGGCTCTCCGTAATGGTGAGATTTCACGCGATGCTATGGCTCGTCAGGTTGCTAAGTATAGCGGTCAGATTTCTGCTACTCCAGAGCAGGAGCGAGTATTGACACAGATTGGTCGTAAGCAGGAGGTAACCTCAGGTCTTTACCTTATGCTCCTTCAGAAGCGTGAGGAAAACTCTATCTCACTTGCTGCTACTGCCGATAAGGGTAAACTTATTGATACTCCTGTATCTGGTGGTAAGGTTAAGCCACGTAACTCTGCAATCATGCTTGGTTCTGTCGTTCTTGGCTTCGCACTTCCATTCCTTATCTTCGTTCTCATTGAGCTTCTTCGTTATCGTATTGAAGGTCACAGTGATGTTGAGAAACTCACAAAGCTTCCTATCGTTGCCGATGTTGCTATGGCAAGTGAAACATCAAAGACTAAGGCTGACATCGTTGTGCATGAGAACCGAAATGACCAGATGGAGGAGATATTCCGATCTATGCGAACGAACCTCCAGTTCATATTGAAGCAGAATGAGAAGGTGATAATGTTCACATCGAGCGTATCGGGTGAGGGTAAGACATTCTGTGCTGCTAACCTTGCAGTCAGCTTTGCGCTCCTTGGCAAGAAGGTTGTGCTTGTAGGTCTTGATATCCGTCGTCCTCGTTTGAATCGTCTTTTCGAGCTCAACGATAAGACTCATGGTATCACCAACCTCCTTACTCGTACAGGTATCACAATGCGTGATGTTGATGAGCAGATTCTCCCTTCAGGTGTGAATGACTCACTCGACCTTCTCCTTGCTGGTCCTATCCCACCAAACCCAACTGAGCTTGTTTCTCGTCCTGCTCTCGATGAAGTAGTGAAACTCCTTAAGGAAAAATACGACTATGTAATTGTTGATACCGCTCCTGTTGGTCTTGTAACCGATACATTGAGTGTAGGTCGCATTACTGATGTTACCGTATTCGTTTGTCGTGCTGATTATACAACAAGAGGCAGCTTCGATATGTTCAACTCTCTCGCAGAAGAGAATAAGCTTCCAAACGCTTGCGTTGTAATCAATGGTATTGATATGTCTAAGAAGAAGTATGGTTATGCTTACGGTTATGGAAAGTATGGTAAGTATGCACACTATTCTTATGGATATAGAAGCAGATACGGAGCATACGGCTATGGTTATGGCAGCTATACTCAGAGCCATTACGGTAATCCTAATGACACTTCAGTAAAGCGTTAGTATGACAATAGCTGTAGATTTCGACGGAACAATTGTGGAGCATCGTTACCCTGCAATAGGTAACGAGCTTCCATTTGCAACCGAGACACTTAAGATGCTTATCGCTGAGCACCATAAGCTCATCCTCTGGACTGTTCGCGAAGATGAACTTCTTCAGGAGGCTGTTGACTGGTGCAAGGAGCGTGGAGTTGAGTTCTATGCTGTAAATCGTGACTATCCAGAAGAGTCTCTTGAGAACAATAACCACTTCTCACGAAAGCTCAAGGTGGATATGTGGATTGATGATCGTAACATTGGTGGACTTCCTGACTGGGGAACAATCTATCAGATGATTCATTACCACAAGACATGGAATGACATCAATTCACAGCATCCTTCTTCCTATGAGTATGAAAAGCCTAAGAAGAAGTGGTGGCAATTCTAAATATGATTTGAATGAAAGATTCAGTAATTATAGTAAGTGGCGGAATGGATTCCGTCACTTTGCTTTATGAGTATGCCGATAGCATAGCTCTTGCCATAAGTTTCGACTACGGAGCAAATCATAATGCCAAGGAGATACCTATGGCAGCCCTGCATTGTGAGCGTCTTGGAATAGAGCATCTTGTCATCCCATTGGCTTTCATGGGAAAATATTTCACATCAAGCCTTCTTGAAGGTGCTGATGCCATACCTGAAGGGCATTATGCCGATGAGAACATGAAGTCAACGGTTGTTCCTTTCCGTAATGGTATAATGTTGTCAATAGCTGCGGGAATCGCGGAGAGCAGAGGCTTGAAGAATGTACTCATAGCTAACCATGGTGGGGATCATAGTATCTATCCAGATTGTCGTCCGGAGTTCATCAATGCCATGAATGCTGCAACGAAAGCAGGTACGTATATTGATGTTAGTGTAAAGGCTCCTTATACCAATATCACCAAGACTGACATAGCTCGTCATGGTAAGGCTCTCGGCATAGATTATCGTGAGACATGGTCTTGCTATAAGGGTGGGGAAGTACACTGTGGTAAGTGCGGCACTTGTGTGGAGCGAAAAGAGGCTCTTGAAGGTGCAGGAATAGAGGATAATACGATTTACGAATAATTTTCGTAATACCCTGATAGGAAACGCAAAAATAAGAAAAATCCCTTGTTCAATCCAATATTGAAAGAACAAGGGATTTATTCTATATTATCGGTGGCCGTTAAACAATATAAAACATTTCCGAAGTGCTTGACACAAAGTATTTCGGATATTCAGTTTCTTCTGTAAGCCACTTATTTCATAATCCGAAAACGTGTCGGTAACAAGTAACGGGTAACAATAAGTAAATTTGTGTAATCTGCTGCCTATATTTATTATTTCTATATAATAAGGTATATAAACTCCTTAGAAATATTCTATAAAATTATTGGCCATACACTAAAATCCTTATTGTTACCTGTTACTTGTTACTTGTCGTGATTTTGCTTGCTTGTTGAGCGAGACTTCGACTATAGCTTGCGTCCACCTAAGATGAAGATAATGAGGCTATTATTATGAAATTAGAGGGTGATGTATAGGCGGCAGATATTCTCAATAACATAACAATAAGCATTAATTCATAGCTATTTCATCTTATTCTGTATGCTTGAAAAACGATGTAAAGATGCGGAAAATGCTTTGGTAACAATAATTCCGTTAATTTCAATAGCAATCACAAAATGCACATCGTCCTTCAAAAGAACATGAAAACCATTCCTGAACTGTCTCCGAAATTAATACGGGCTTCAATGAGCTTCTGCGAGAACTTTCAACTCCCTAAGATACAGTTCCGTTGTACCTCCGTTGTAAATCCGTTGTAGGGCCGTTCCAAGTTCTATATGAAGCCGATGTACTTCCCCTTTTTCTTCGCTCTATAAGTTGGTGGAATATCGAAGGCATATCGAAGGCAGAACGAAGGCACGGCATTTCTAATTTAGTAGTAACAAGTAACAGGTAACAATAAGGATTTTAGTGTTGGCGTACCTCGTTTCAGATATAATCATATTTTTTTATCGGACGGCAATATTTAAGAGTATATCCAGGAGCATCGTATGCTTCTGCATCAAGTTCAAGTATTCCATCCTTGAATACGTAGCCGTATGTCAAGAATCCCCAAGATATGCCGTGCCTTGGTTTGCTTGAGTATATTGATTTCTCTATGTCTGCGAAATTATATTGCCGTGTGCCTGTTGGGATAGGTTGTTGGTCTTTTCTTTTATTCTTTATTAGCATATCTCCATTTGGGGTAAATGTGATGGTTATCTCGCCTTCCTTGTATTCTTTATAACCGCCCCATCCGTCTGAAGCACCCACCAGATACCATGTTCCGATAATATCTGATTTTCCTGCATTGTTGTCATCATCATCGTTGCTACAACTGCTAAGGCATGTCAAGCTTAATAGCAGCAAACTCATCAATAGAAACGCTTTTGTTCTCATATTCATTTTGTATGGTTTTAGAATTGTTTATATGCATATAATGCACGAGATGAAGAAACCTTGCATCAGAATTTCATTTTTCGCAAATTATTGCACTTGCATTAAATAGCAAGAAAAATCCCCTGCTCAATCCTATCAAGAAAGAGCAAGGGATTTATTCTATATAACATTCTTATGCTTTAGATTTGCTTGAAGAAATCGTTGCCCTTATCATCAACGAGGATGAATGCTGGGAAGTCAACAACGTCAATCTTCCAAACAGCCTCCATGCCGAGCTCTGGGTACTCTACGCACTCAATGCTCTTGATGTTGCTTGAAGAAAGGAATGCAGCCACACCACCGATAGAACCGAGGTAGAAGCCCTTGTGATCCTTACAAGCATCGGTAACAACCTGTGAACGGTTACCCTTGGCAATCATTACCATAGAACCGCCGTTGTCCATGAACTCGTAAACGTATGGATCCATACGACCGGCTGTTGTTGGGCCCATAGAACCGCAAGGCATACCCTGTGGAGTTTTTGCAGGACCAGCGTAGAGAACAGGATGATCCTTGAAGTACTGTGGCATACCCTCACCTGCATCAAGACGTGCCTTGATCTTAGCGTGTGCGATGTCACGAGCAACGATGATAGTACCTGTGAGGTTCACACGTGTAGAAACAGGGTACTTGCTCAGTTCCTTACAGATCTCAGCCATTGGCTGGTTGAGGTTGATGTTGATAGCATCACCTTCGCCTGCCTGACGGAGTGATTCTGGGATAAGCTCGTATGGTTTATCGTCCATCTTCTCAATCCAGATACCATCCTTGTTGATCTTTGCCTTGATGTTACGGTCTGCTGAACATGATACGCCAAGACCGATAGGGCATGAAGCACCGTGACGTGGAAGACGTACTACGCGAACATCGTGTGCGAATGCCTTACCGCCAAACTGAGCGCCGAAGCCTATCTTACGAGCCTCTTCGAGGAGCTGCTTCTCAAGCTCGATGTCACGGAATGCGCGACCAGTCTCGTCACCTGTTGTTGGGAGGCTGTCATAGTACTTTGTAGAAGCAAGCTTAACGGTGAGGAGGTTCTTCTCTGCAGAAGTACCGCCGATAACGAATGCGATGTGATAAGGAGGACAAGCAGCTGTGCCGAGAGTCTTCATCTTCTCAACGAGGAAAGGAACGAGAGTGCCAGGGTTCTGGATACGTGCCTTTGTCTCCTGATAGAGGTATGTCTTGTTAGCAGAACCACCACCCTTAACTACGCAGAGGAACTTATACTCCATGCCGTGTGTAGCCTCGATGTCAATCTGTGCAGGGAGGTTGCAGCGTGTGTTCACCTCATCGTACATGTTGAGAGGAGCGTTCTGAGAATAGCGGAGGTTGTCGTTTACGTATGTGTTATATACGCCCTTAGCAAGAGGCTCTTCGTCCTCGAAGCCAGTCCAAACCTGCTGTCCCTTCTCTGCGTGGATGATAGCTGTACCTGTATCCTGACAGAATGGGAGCTGACCCTTGCAAGCAACCTCAGCGTTGCGAAGCATAGTGAGGGCAACATACTTATCGTTGTCTGTAGCCTCTGGGTCATTGAGTATAGCAGCAACCTGCTTGTTGTGCTCACGACGGAGCATGAAGTTCACGTCGTGGAATGCCTGTGTGGTAAGAAGCTCGAGAGCCTCTGGTGAAACCTTCAGGATCTTGTTTCCTTCAAAATCGCCAACTGATACGCCTTCCTTTGAGATGAGGCGATACTCTGTCTTGTCTTCGCCAAGCTGGAACATTGGCGCGTACTTGAATTCTGGATTTGCCATAATGTTTTTAAAAGCCTAACCAAGCCTTCCCAAAGGGAAGGATGTTTTATACATTCTTTCGCTAAAGGAAGGCTTGGCTAATAAAATTATAATTGATACTATAGAACGCTTTGTTACAAAGTTTTTATTATCTCTATGTCTTTGCGTTGAAAATTACTATATCGCATCCCTCCCTTTGGGAGGGCCTGGGTGGGCTTTTTACTTCAGGAATGCAGCACGTGAAGCCTCGATCTTCTCCTTAGAAGCAGCAAGCTCCTTCTTGAAGTCTGCGAGAGTTGTAGCCTGAAGATCCTTCAGAGGATTGAGAGCCTCTGCAATACCCTGGATCTGTGGGTCATATACTGAGAGCTGATCAACAGCGTCGATTATGCAGAACAGACGGAATGTGATGTTTGCAACCTGCTCGTCAGTGTAGCCAGCGCAGAACTTCTCGATGTTCTGTGACAATACATATACTGTCTCAACTGTTGCAGCACTGGTAAGAATCCAGTAGAAGTTGATGCGACCTTCTGCCTCCATCTCCTTGTAGAGAATCTTGTTCTGCTCTGCCTTTGTAGCAGCTTCCTGTGCCTTCTTGATTGCAGGGTCGTTGATATCAGTAACGAGCTTAGAAATTGCTTCTTCATAGCCCTTAACCTCCATCTCATAGAGACCTGCTACTTCCTTGTCGGCAGTAAGCATAGCCATAACTGCATATTTCTGACCAATAGATGTCGCATTTGCACTTGCAGTTGGAGAGAGCAGATAAGTTGGCTTAACCTTCTTCTCATCAGCAGAGAGCTTAATCTTGCCAGCCTTGATATTCTCTTCGATAGCAGCGAACTGTTTGTCGTTGATCTGAGTTGAGAGGCTGTCAAGGTGCATTTTAACCGCAGCCTCAAGCTGAGCCTGCTCAAATGTCTTTGTTGTGTCCTGATCGGCAACTTCCTGCTGTGGCTTAGAACCGCCGCAAGATGCAAGTACCATAGCAGCGAATGCTACGATTGCGAGAGTGAATTTCTTCATAACGATTTAGTTTTTTATTATTATGTTTTATTCTTATTAATCTTTGGGAGTATAAGGAGTACAAGGAGTGACGCTTCTTCGTCGCTTAAGGAGTACAAGACGATAGTTTTTATTGCTTTGGAATATAGACGATATTATACTATCGTCTTGTACTCCTTGAACTCCTTGTACTTCTTCGGACTCCTTTGGGCTTTTCAAGAGTGCAAAGATAATAAAATATTTTATAATTCAACAAAAATATCGGAAAAATCTGATAAAGTTTTGTATTTTTTATCCTTTTTCTATTGCTGATCTTTCCTGAGATAGCGTCCTGGATAGTCAGAATAGAGCATTACCGATACTATTACACTCATCAGCAACAGTACGAAGATGTTGAACCGTAGGGTTGGTATCTCCGTGTCGCCGATTACCTTTACTGAACTATAGAAAGGTGCACGACCATTGGTTGATCGTGGCGTAAGGTAAATGAACCCCGCCCTTGGCACTATGTATCCATCTACTATGTCGTGCGTGTGCTTGGTGTCGGCATTGATGCAGAAGTTCTCAAGCTGCATATTGTAATGAGCCTTCTTCATGTCAAGATATGCCTCCTTGCCGATTTTGTTTATGATAGCCGTTACTATCTTGTCCTCTGCGAGAGTAGCCTTGTTGCATCTGTCAGAAAGAATACGCTCTGCTTCATCGGTATAGGCACGAAGCGATTTGTAAGAGTAGTCGCCTACGTATGGCTTCATATTGCAGATGTCAGATAGGGTAGGGAGTGCCTTCTTTATCACGTCCATGTGTTCAGGCTTAACCTCTTCGCCCTTGGTCTTTTCTTCGTTCATGGTCTCAAGCTGCGACTGAACCTCATACAGATATGCAAACAGATAATACTGAGCCTCGTATTTCTTTCTCTGGATGTCGAAAAGCGGAGCCTCGTATTTGTTGTCCTTGAATTGGGTTACGGACAAAGCCTCGTACGCCCATCGTGAAGGTATCACATCGCCAATAACAGGCACGTTTCCTGTCGTGCTGTTAGGGGTGAGGTCAGAGAAATTAACCACAAGTCCGCAAAGCAGAATCTGCGGAATGAGCAGTATAGGGATGCTGATATAGATAGACACGACGCTGTTAAGGCATTGTGACAAAAGCAATCCGATTAGTGAGGATAGGAATGCAGCAAGGAACAGCAAGCCCCACCAAACAAAGAATACATCGTGAAGTTCCATGATGAGGTTTCCTATACCCACGAACAATAATGTCTGGAATAGGGTTACACCTGCCATGAAAACAATCTTGCTCGTTATATAGCTTGCATAGGACAGGCTCAGGAACTTTTCTCGTTTCAGCAAAGCCCTGTCCTTTATTATCTCCTCTGCCGATCCGCTCATACCTATGAATATGGCAACTATCACAGCCATGAAAAGATATGAGACGAGGTTCTTGTTGTCCATTACAGAATAGCCCTCGGTTGGTGCATAGTGAGTAAGATATGCACAAACGGCTGCAAGCAACGGAGCCTCAAGAAGTGTGATGAGGAGATACTGAAGGTTTGTTATCTTCGTGCGGAAATTACGGTGAAGCTGAATGGCAAACTGATGCAGTAGCCCAGGGCGTTTCTGGTCAGTAGGCGGAACATCTGCCTTCTTTGGGGCATCCAAAGGCTTACGATTCCTCCATTTCAGGTACATGTCGTGCCATTCCTTTGGAGAAAACTTTCTCTCGTCCTTCATCCTGCCGCTCTCATCAAGGGCTTTCTCGTCGATGATGTTGAGTATTACCTCTGGATTCACGTTTCCGCAGGTTGGGCATGTACTCGTATTCGCGTCGGCATAGTTTGCTGCCGTCTTGAAATATGTAATTGCCTCAATAGGGTTTCCGTCGAACACGGGATAACCACCTCTATCCAACAGCCAAAGTCTGTCGAACAGCTTATATACATCAGATGAAGGCTGGTGAATGTTTATGATTATGAGCTTGCCCTTGTATGTCAGCTCTTTGAGGATGTTTATGACATTTTCAGTATCGGTTGATGAAAGGCCTGATGTCGGCTCGTCCAGGAACAGGATTGCAGGCTCACGGATAAGCTCAAGGGCAATGTTAAGACGTTTCCTCTGTCCTCCGGATATGTATTTGTTTATTGCGCTTCCAACCTTGAGGTCACGTGCAGAGTCAAGTCCAAGCTGGCGTAACACCTCTAATACACGCTTATGGATTTCTGCATCGCCCATGCCCTCGAAGCATAGTTTTGCCGTGTACCATAGGTTCTGATAAACCGTTAGTTCTTCTACAAGAAGATCATCCTGTGGCACGAAGCCTATCAGTTCCTTTGCTCCGTTCTCCGTGATGTTGTGACCGTTTATGGTAATGCTTCCGCTTTGAGGTGTCAGACTGCCGTTGAGCAATGACATCAAAGTGGATTTTCCAGTTCCGCTACCTCCCATCACGGCAACGAGTTCACCGCTATGGAGCGTGAAACTAAAGTTGTGCATTCCGTTGTCGCTGTTCGGGAAACGGAAGTTTATGTCACGTCCGCAGAACTCCACCTCCTTGCTTGTGTCTTCCTTTGAATAGAGTGCCTTTGCTGTAGAATAGTACAATCGTGTACCTGTACGAACATTCTTTACTACACTACTCTGTGACCATGTCTGGAATGTGTCGGGCAACACTGGCACATCGTCCATGAGAATCTCGTCGTTACCTGTGTAGGTGAACTGGATTCTGTTGAAATGTGGCATCCAGAAGGTCGTGATATGACCGTCAATTCCCGGTGTCACGATTCTGCGCACAAGCTTTGACTCCTTATCTCCTACGAAGTCGCAGAATGCAAGAAATCTCTCATGGCTTACTCCGAAGAGACTTGCCGTTGTCTGGAATAGTTCATCGTCAGCGAGATAGCCAAGCTCATCGTTCACGCAGAACTGCATCAGACGCAAGAGGAACAACGCCTGTTCCTCTGTTGAGAAATTTGTCTGTATCTTGGTACATACATCCTTTATGATAGCCTCCTTATCTATATCGGGAGAGCTCTCATACAAGTCTCTTAGCGTCTCATAAATCAAAATGAAGTTTTCGGTATCGCGGATACCGAAATGACGTGTCAGGTAATTATGAAGCTTCTTTTTTGAAACTTCAATATCCACGCAATCCCTTGCTCCGAAGAGAGCAAAGAGATTGGTAAGACCTGCAAGGATCGTATCGTTTACCATATTAATATTTATAAATAATAGCCCCTCACCTGCCCTGTGGGCATCCTCTCCCCAAGGGGCGAGGAGAAAGTATGTAATGTCCCCTCAAAGGAATCCTTATAGTGATAAAAGGTAACTTTTCCCTCGCCCCTTGGGGAAGTCCGATGTTGATAACATCGGAGTATGTGTCAGAGGGTGTCCGTAGGACGGGTGAGGGGCTGTTGCTGTCGTTTTAATAATCCCCATAAAGGAAATCGTTGTACGGATATTTCTGAACGTGTAGCTCACGCACTTTTTTATAGATTGTCTCCCTGAACTCGTCAATGTTCAGCTTCTCCTTGGCAGAGATGAACAGACATCCGAAGTTGTTAGGATTGGTATTCTCGTTTACCTTAGCCATCCATGTGCGCTTGAGGTCGTCGAGTGAAATCTCATTCTTCTTGACAGGAGTGAGATCGTCCTCTTCCTTCTCCGTCCATGTGTAGGCATCAATCTTGTTGAAGATAATCATTGAAGGCTTGTCTGCACATTCAAGGTCGCCGAGAGTCTTCTCTACAACCTTAATCTGATCTTCAAAGTCGGGATGTGAAATATCCACCACATGAAGCAGAAGGTCTGCCTCTCGTGTCTCGTCGAGTGTTGACTTGAAGGAATCCACGAGGTCAGTAGGCAGTTTCCTTATGAATCCTACGGTATCAGCAAGAAGAAAAGGAAGGTTATCCACCACCACCTTCCTAACCGTAGTGTCAAGAGTTGCGAATAGCTTGTTCTCTGCAAACACCTCACTCTTGGCAAGCATATTCATAATGGTTGATTTACCCACGTTGGTATATCCCACGAGAGCCACACGGATAAGTCTGCCTCTGTTCTTGCGTTGTGTTGTCTTCTGCTTGTCAATCTCGGCAAGTCTTTGCTTCAGAAGGCTCATTCTTCCGAGGATGATACGGCGGTCCATCTCAAGCTGGGTCTCACCAGGACCACGAAGTCCTACAGAGCCCTTACCACCACCTGAACCAGAGCCACCACCCTGACGCTCAAGGTGAGTCCAAAGTCGTTGGAGTCGTGGAAGCATATAGCGATATTGTGCCAGTTCCACCTGTGTCTTTGCGTTTGCTGTCTGGGCACGCATGGCGAAGATGTCAAGGATAAGGCTCGTCCTGTCGAGAATCTTCACCTTTAGCTCTGCCTCTATGTTGCGAAGCTGCTTTGCCGAAAGCTCATCGTCAAAGATTACCATGCCGACCTCTTCCCATGGAGTTCCGTCAGGATGCACATCCTCGTTCTCCACGTGATCTTCACATTCTTCTATATATGCACGTATCTCCTCAAGTTTGCCAGTACCCACGTATGTCACGCTGCTTGGTCCGTTCACTCTCTGCGTGAACCTTTTCAGCACCTTTGCACCGGCTGTGTCGGCAAGAAACTCAAGTTCGTCAAGATATTCAGTCGTCTTTGCCTCATTCTGGTTTGGTGTAATGAGACCTACGAGTACAGCAGTTTCTGTTTTTGCTTCTGATATTACGAATTCTTTCATGTTTGCTTTTTCGCACGAAAATAAAAAGTGCGTGTCAGCCCCAAAGGCTGGCGCACGTTCTTTGATTTGTTGAGTGCAAAGATACGAAATTAATTCCGAAACACAAAAATATATTTCGCAATTATTTTGCATTTATGGCACAAGGGTATGTTAATGATTAAAAAACTATGCTTTTCGTGGTTAAAATAAATTAAACTCTGATACTTTTTTGCTACTTTTTCAACTCATATAGGTATCTTTGCATCCGAAATCAAAAATCACTAATAAAAATAAAACAGGATGAAAAAGAATCTTTTGCTTATCGTTATGGCAGTAACTGGTTGCATGATGATCAGTAGCTGTGTAAGTAAGAAAGAATTGCTCGATTGTCAGACTTCTTATAATACTGTCAATAGCAAGTATCAGGATAGCCGTGAGGCTTTGGCTTCAGCAAATGCTCGTATTCAGAGCCTTCAGGAACAGCTCAACTCTGAGAAGGCTAACAGCGCAAGCCTTCAGAAGTCTTTGAAGGACATGCAGGCTTCACTCAACCAGAGCCTTGCTGCTGCTAACTCTAACAACGTGAATGTTGCAAAGCTTGTTGATCAGGTAAACGAGTCAAATCAGTATATCCGTCACCTTGTTGAGGTTAAGTCTAAGAGTGACTCTCTGAACATGGTGCTCACAAACAACCTTACTCGTTCTCTCTCTAAGGAGGATATGAAGGAGGTTGACGTTCAGGTGATGAAGGGCGTTGTCTATATCTCTCTTGCTGATAACATGCTCTATCAGAGCGGTTCTTACGAGATTAGCGACCGTGCTGCTGCTACTCTCTCTAAGATTGCTAAGATCATCAGCGACTATAAGGACTACGATGTTCTCATTGAGGGTAACACCGATAATGTTCCTATGAAGGGTACTAACATCCGTAACAACTGGGATCTCTCTTGTCTTCGTGCTTCAAGCGTTGTCCAGTGTCTTCAGAACAAGTATGGCGTAGATCCTAAGCGTCTCACAGCAGGTGGTCGTGGTGAGTTCAACCCAATCGCAGACAACAACACAGATGCTGGTCGTGCTACAAACCGTCGTACTCAGATCATCATCACTCCTAAGCTCGATGAGTTCATGGATCTTATCGGCAAGGCACCAGGAAAGAAGTAATAGTTTTTTTCAATACATCTTTATTTATTTATGTTACGGGCAGTCGGACTTGTTTCCGGCTGCTTTTTTGTTGTAAGTGCTATTATAAATCCACATAGGTAAACCCTTTAAACTTCCCGCTGATATATTCCTGTTCATATTTTGTGAAATCCTTGGTTGTATCATCGTATGAAGGATCTGGCATATACCACCATAGGGATTCAAAGAACTCCTTGAGCTTTTTGTCTTTGAATATATGTCCACGATGTGCGTATGGCAAATTGCGCAATATCCTTTTTGCTTGAGGAGAAGATACTAAATTCGCACGAAAATATTTGAGATCAGAATAATAACCTTCTCCTCGGTCGTATGTATCGCCCAATTTATATGAATTCCACTCTTTTAGGTTTTCTGCCGATCTGATACACATTTCATCAGAAGGCGCAAAGTTTTCCTTATGCCATTTCACAGAGCCATTCCTTACCGTAACCTCCTCAACATTAATCGTTTTGTTTTCATAATCGTGAATTGTGTTCCTGCGAGTTTTCCCGATGCCGCTGTTTATCTCAAAAGAGGATTCTGCAAATATATCATTATAAATTAAGTAGTCCTTTGCTGAATAAACCAAGAAGTGCTTTGCCGTGTTAGGGGCTTCTATGATTAACGTGAAATCGTCAATCTGATTGTTTGCCCAACGTATTGCAGGAGTTAGCTTGTAGATCAGTTCAAAGGCAAAGCCTGCTCCGTATGAAGTGTCATAGGTGTATGTATGATGAACAATATTTTCTCCCTTCTTGAAGGTTGGATTGAAACTATACACGTATGTATAGTCAACCTGTATTTCGTCCGTTATTTTGAAGTCCTTGCCATGCACAACTCCATTTTTTACATTAAGTTTCTCTCCGTTCATTTCTACCGTAAAATCCTTAATGTGAGGGTCTATGCCTGAAGGCTGGTAAATAGCATGACTCCAAGCGAGAGGTTGTGATTCAAAGCCCATAAGTACAGTCTTGTCCTCACCATTGTTGTAAAATGTGTATAGCACATCCACCTTGGCAATATTTTTATCCGTAAGGGTTATTGTAAGCACTTCTTTCTTTACGGCAATATCAGTTTCCTGCAAAGGCACAAGTTGATTTCCTGATGCATAAAATACTGCATCGTTAGCGAATAATGGCATGTAAACTGCCATTACAAATAAGAGTAAGCTTGTGAAAAATCGGTATTTCATAATTGTATTTCTGTTTTTTTCGTTCTGGGTGGCAAAGGTAAACAAAAAATCCTGTAATGCAAAGAAAATGTCGAAAAAAGATAGTATCAGCAAAATTTTTCTTCTAATGTTCCCTTGTCCATAATTCTATTTTCCTTCCCTCTTGCAAGGAAGTAATTACCATATAAATACAATAAAAATACCATTAAGTTACCATTATATTACCATAGTTAATGGTATTATTATGGTATTATAATGGTAATATAATGGTATTATAATGGTATTATCATGGGAGGCATATCGTTAGAATTACCTTAGGATTAAGAAGAAATTAAAAAGCAGAAAAAAGGGATATTTGCTTTTATTGCTATTTTTTCACAGAAAATCGTTGCTGTTATAAAAATAATTGTTTATCTTTGCACTTGGTAAACCTATTAAAAATACGTATTTCTATGAATAAGACCAAAACATTTATTGCGATAGCATTATTTTCCGCTTGTCTGACCAGTTTTGCGATTGGTAGCAATTTGGGTGCGCCAGAAGTTGCAATGGCTTCTAAGTCAAAGTCAAAGGCGATGACCGTGGAACGCAATTGTTCTTCGTTTACGGCAATAGAGAATAAGACCCCATGCAATGTGTTCTACAAGCAGGCAGAGACATTCAGGGTTTCTATTGTTGCTCCAGAGGAACAGATTGAAAAGATTAAGACCTCAGTTTTTGATGGTACACTTGTTATAGAAATGGAAGATAATACATTCATCAAGGACACGAAGAATGTAAAGATAAATGTAGAATCTCCTTCTCTCGAATCTGTAGCTGTTGCAGGTTCTGGTAACTTCACGGCTCAGTCATCAATCAATACTTCCGGGAAACCTGTTGCCTTGTCGGTTAAGGGTAGCGGAATTATCAAGACAAAGAATGTGGAGTGTATGGAAATGGCAGCCAATGTTAGTGGTAGTGGTAATGTGGAGATTGCAGAACTGATGGCTTCTTCTGCTGAGGTTGAGATTAATGGTAGTGGAAACATCACCTATAACGGCATGAAAATCAGCAAGAAACTGGATGCTTCTATTAATGGCTCAGGAAATATAGCGATAAACGGTAAGGTGGATGTGGTAAATGTCGAGATTCGTGGAAGTGGTAACTTGACGGGTAAGATTGATTGTGATAACGTGACCGCAACTATCAAGGGTAGTGGTGATGTTAAGCTGTCTGGTGATATTAAGGCTCATTATACCACCGTTACTGGGTCGGGTAGGGTAAATATTAAATAAAGCCTACCCAGTCCCTCCCAAAGGGAGGGTTCCCCCCCCCTTCCCCCTCCAGGGGGAGTAGTTACACTTTGAAGGGGATGGGGGGACGCTTGTTTGTGGGATGTTACTATAAAACATCCTTCCCTTTGGGAAGGCTTGGTTAGGCTTCTCTCTGCCTTACCGCCTCATACAACAATATTGCGGCACTAACCGATACGTTAAGGGAATCTGTAATTCCGAGCATAGGAATTCGGATATGGGCATCAGCAGCCTTGCGCCAGATGTCTGTCAATCCTGTTGCTTCTGTGCCCATAACGATTGCCGTTCCACGTTTCATGTCGGTATCATAATAGAGTTCTGAGTCCTGAAGTTGGGCGGTGAGGATCTGGATGTTGTTCTCTTTCAGATACTTGATACATTCTTCGGAAGTACAGGCAACACAAGGAACGCTAAAGATAGCCCCTGTACTGTTCCTTATGAGATTCGGGTTGTAGAGATCCGTCAGAGGATCACAAACGATAAGGGCATCTGCTCCTGCGGCATCAGCAGAACGAAGTATAGCACCGAGATTTCCCGGTTTCTCCACGCTCTCCAATACCACGATAAGCGGATTATCGGATAGCTTCAAGTCTTGAAGCGTCTTGTCCTTTGTCCTTACTTCTGCTATAACTCCTTCAGTACTACCACGATATGCAATCTTTTCGTAAATAGCAGGAGAGACCTCAAATAATTTGATGCCTTTGTTCTTTTCTATGATTTCTGATACATTCAGACATCCTTCCCTTTGGGAAGGCTTGGTTAGGCTAAAAATCGTATCAATCTCATAGCCTTTTTCCATGCATCTCTCCACTTCCCTTATTCCTTCAACAACAAACAATCCGGCCTTCCTTCTTTCGGAAGACTTCTGTTGTAGTTGAAGCAATCGCTTTATTTTCGGGTTTTGAGCGCTTGTAATAGCCCCACCTGCCCCCGAGGGAGAGTCTTTTATGATAGTATTTGTCGTGAAAGGCATGTTAATTGTTAAATTTTAATTGTTAATTGATTGTTGTGGGGAAGGGCTTGTCGCCTTCCGGCTCCCTCCCTACGGGGGAGGGCGGGGGGAGAGGCCGCCACTTTTAGCTTATCTGAGCCCAATCCACATCATCTTTCCTTAGTTCGTTGAGGCGTCTCCAAAGCATAGCGTGACGAGGAGAGTTACATTCTGGATCATCGTCTATTATCTTCTGAGCCTCGTCTCTTGCAAGCTGAACGAGTTGTCCGTCTCTTGCAATATCGGCAATCTTCAGGTCGAAGGCAAGACCTGATTGCTGAGTGCCTTCAAGATCTCCCGGACCTCTTAGCTTCAGATCCGCTTCTGCTATGCGGAAACCGTCGTTGGTTTCTGTCATTATCTCCATTCGCTTGCGTGTTTCCTGAGCAAGCTCATGCCCCGTTACAAGGATGCAATAGCTTTGGTCAGCCCCTCGTCCTACTCGTCCTCTAAGCTGATGTAACTGCGAAAGACCAAACCTCTGAGCGTCCATTATCACCATTACGGAGGCATTAGGCACGTTTACGCCAACCTCAATAACGGTTGTTGCAACGAGAATCTGCGTCTCGCCAGATGCGAATTTCTGCATTTCCTCTTCCTTTTCGGCAGGTTTCATTCTTCCGTGTACCTTACTCATCTTGTATTCTGGAAAGGTATTTTGCAGATACTCATAGCCTTCCTCAAGGTTCTTGAGGTCAATTTTCTCGCTCTCGGTTATGAGAGGATAGACTATATACACCTGACGGCCAATGCTTATCTGCTGTCTGATACCGTTGAAAAGACTCGTTGTCTGGTTATCATATTTATGCAGGGTGCGGATTGGCTTTCTGCCAGGAGGAAGTTCGTCGATAACACTTACATCCAGATCTCCGTATATAGTCATGGCGAGGGTTCGTGGAATAGGCGTTGCCGTCATTACGAGTATGTGCGGAGGGTTCTCATTCTTTGCCCAGAGCTTTGCTCTCTGTGCCACTCCAAAACGATGCTGCTCATCGACAACGGCAAGTCCGATGTTTTTGAACTGCACGGTCTCTTCAATCAAGGCATGAGTGCCTACGAGAATATCAATCTCACCAGTAACAAGCTGTTCGAGAACTTCCTTTCTCTTCTTGCCTTTCACTATGCCTGTGAGTAGTTCCACCTTTACATCCAGTCCTTTGAGAAACTCCTGTATGGTGGCAAGATGTTGTTCTGCAAGAATCTCGGTAGGAGCCATCAGGCAGGTCTGAAAACCGTTGTCAACAGCTATCAGCATAGCCATAAGTGCGACGAGAGTCTTTCCAGAGCCCACATCGCCTTGCACGAGACGATTCATCTGTCGGCCGGTATTCATATCTGCCTGAATCTCATGCATCACCCGCTTTTGTGCTCCAGTGAGCTCAAATTTCAGGTTCTTACTGAAGAATTCCCTGAAATGTTCGCCAACCCTTGGAAGTAAATACCCCTTGTATTTGCGTCTGTGGTTGGCAGTATAGCGAAGAATATTGAGCTGAACATAGAACAGTTCCTCGAATTTCAGCCTCTCCCTTGCCTTCTGCATATCATGCTGTGACTTGGGATAATGCACGTTTCGCATAGCCATGTCACGACTAACAAGGTGGAGTGGGGTGGTGATGTAATCGGGAAGGGTTTCGGGAAGTGTCGGCATCTTTGCAAGCATAGCCTTTGCAATCTTCTCCATGGAACGAGAGGTGAGACCTGCGTTCTTCATCTTCTCCGTCGTTACATAGTATGGTTGCATACCCATCTGAGAGAGTTGAAGGTTTTCTGTCTTTTCTATCTCAGGATGAGTGAATTGGAATCTGCCTCCGAAAATGGTCGGCTTGCCGAAAACGATATAGTCAACCCCAACCTTGAAGTTCTTGGTTACGTATTGTGTTCCTGAGAACCATACAAGATCCACAACTCCAGATCCGTCTCCGAAATGTGCAACGAGTCTCTTTTTCTTTATTCCCATAGGGAATGTCTCAAAGGAGAGAATCCTGCCTTTAATCTGAACAAAAGACATATCCTGCGTGAGGCTACTGATGCTATATACGTGGCTTCTATCCACATACTTATATGGATAGTATTCCAGCATATCACCGATGGTTTTGATACCCAGTTCCTTGTTGAGTATCTGTTTCTTTGTCGGTCCAACGCCGCTAACATACATTATGTCTTGTTTCAGAATGTCGCTCATTATTTAAGCAAAGCCTCTGCTATCGTTATGTCGAATGGGGTTGTTAGCTTTATGTTCTCACGGTTGCCCTCAACCATTGTCACCTTTTGTCCGATACCCTCTACAACCGAGGCGTCGTCTGTAAAGGTATCCTTGTATTCCTGTTTGTTGGCTTCCTTGAGAAGCTGTATGTCGAAAACCTGTGGGGTTTGTACCAATCGATAGTCGCCTCTGAACACGTTCTTGTTCTCAGGCGTGTATCTAAGGGTCTCAACTACTTCTGTAACAGGGATTACAGCCTTTACCTCACGGGCTGAATCATAGCATCTTTTGATAGTCTCGACAGACACGAACGGACGCACACCATCATGCACACCTACAACTCCTTGGGCATCGTTAGGCACAAGATTTAGGCCATTCTGAACGGAGTGGAAACGTGTCTGGCCTCCGTCTGCTATCTGTATGCCTTCTGAATTGAATGAAGGATGTTTCAGACAGAGTTCCTTCCAGTAATCCTGCTGGGCTTTAGGCAATACGAGGATAATGCCGATTTCCTTGCTGTATTCGCGAAAACGGTCTATTGTCCTCATCAGGATAGGTTTACCGCAGATAGGCAGGAATTGCTTTGGGATTTCTCCTCCCATTCTCAGTCCCTTGCCTCCTGCAACTATTATGATATAGTCCATGATTACTTGCCCATCAGATGATTGAACCTCATTCCTTCCTTGATATTCTCTACGGTCTGCTTGTCGGCAAACATTTCAAGAATGGCATAGGCATAAGGGAATGTGGCAGCCGGACCTTCACCTGTGATGATATTTCCATCGATGGTGTAGAGCTCATGGGTGTATTCCGCACCAATCATTCCATTCTCGCAACCAGGGAAACATGTGGCTTTCTTGCCTTTGAGAAGTCCGAGGTCTCCGAGAATCATAGGAGCAGCACAGATAGCGCCAATCTTCTTTCCGGCAGCATAGTGTGCAGAGATTGCCTTTCTCACACCTTCATGAGCCATGAGATTGGTGGTTCCTGGCTGTCCTCCAGGAAGCAGCAGCATATCTGCATCAGAGAAATCAGAGTTCACGATCATCTCGTCGCACTTGATCACGATTCCGTGTGATGATTCGATGTATTCTGTACCAGTTGTGCTGACCATTTTCACATCAACACCACCTCTTCTAAGGATGTCAACTACGATGAGAGCCTCGATCTCTTCTGTGCCATTAGCAAGAAATTCATATACTTTTGCCATAATATTCAATTTTTTTGGATATTTTTTCTGATTTTTGAATTTTATTTATTATTTTTGCATTGCAAATCATTTGCAAATATACGAAAGTTTCCTGAAAATTCAAAATATTTCAGTTCATAAAGATAATAATACGCACAATTTTATGTCAGATAAGTCACTTCGCTTCGCAATTTTCGGCAATCAGTATCAGGCCAAGAAGTCTGCGGCAATACAGAAAATACTCTCTCTCCTTAATCAGCGTGAGGGGGAAATTCTTATTGACCGTCCTTTCTATGACTTCCTTACCAAAGGGCAGCATCTTGAGCTGGATGTTGATAAGGTCTTTGATGGTGATGACTTTGATGCAGACTTTGCTGTGTCAATGGGCGGAGACGGTACGCTGCTTAAGACTGCGGCTCGTGTCGGGCATAAGAACATCCCTATAATTGGCGTGAATATCGGGCGACTCGGTTTTCTTGCCGATGTGAACCCTACAGAGATTGAGCGTGCTATTGCTAATCTTTATTCAGATGACTATGTGGTGAGTGAGCATGCAGTCCTTGTTATAGAAAGTGACGGCGCTCCTATCAAGGAATGTCCTTATGCGCTTAATGATATTGCAGTACTCAAGCGCGATACGGCTTCTATGATAGCTATCCGCACAAGCGTGAATGGCGAGTATGTTATCACTTATCAGGCTGACGGATTGATTGTTACCACTCCGATGGGCTCTACTGCCTATTCCTTGAGTAATGGAGGTCCAATCATCACGCCGGGAGCTGACATCCTTTGCCTTACCCCTGTGGCTCCTCATAGTCTTAATGTTCGTCCGATTGTTGTTCCTGATCAGTCGGTAATAACTCTCAAGGTTGAAAGCCGTAGCCATAACTTCCTTGTTGCCGTTGATGGACGTTCTGAGAGTCTCCCTGAGGGCACTCTCCTCACTATCCGTAAGGCAGACTATACAGCAAAGGTGGTTCGTTTCAGCGATCGTCGTTATCTCTCTACCCTTCGCGAGAAGTTGATGTGGGGAGCAGATCAGAGATAAATATTTCATTTCAGCATTTTTTACCATGGGATCCAAGGCTTATTCTTCAAAACAGATATTTCGCTGGCTGTTGCGTTCGTGGCGTGGAAATATTTTCCAGGCCTCGTTAAATGCGTCTTTAGGCTTGCTCGAGGTGGGGGTAAGTCTCGCTTCCGTGTGGGCTGTGAAGCATGCCATTGATGTGGCGTCACATTCCATCGAGGGAGATGTGATTGTATCTGTCGGAATAATGGGAGGCCTGATCCTTTGTAGTTTTGCTATCAATATGACTGCTGTCTGGGTGAAGAACATCCTTGGTGTTCGTGCTCAGAATCGTATGCAGAGGCAGATGCTTGACCGTATTCTCCGTGCTGAGTGGCATGGAAAGGAGAGTCTTCATAGCGGTGATGTCATTAATCGTCTTGAACTGGATGTCAATCAGGTGGTGGTGTTCCTTACGGAGACACTACCAAGCACGCTTTCCGTTCTTGCCATGTTCCTTGGTGCTTTCTTCTATCTGTATCTCATGGATAGTAGGCTGGCATTGATTATCATTGTGCTGATTCCGTTCTTCGCTCTTCTCAGTAAGATTTATGTCCGTCGTATGCGACAACTTTCGCGTGACGTGCGCGACTCTGATTCCCGTGTGCAGAGCATTCTTCAGGAAACTGTTCAGAATCGTATGCTCGTAAAGACGCTTGAGAGCGAGGAAACGATGGTTGAGCGTCTGGATGATCAGCATCGTATGTTGCAGAGTAGTGTGGAGAGAAGGACTAAGTTTCGTCTTTTGTCTAATTTCATCCTTAATTTTGGTTTCGCATTCTGCTATCTCATTGCCTTTGCGTGGAGTGCTATACGAATGTCGGCTGGTACTCTCTCCTTTGGAGGCATGACTGCTTTCCTTCAGCTCGTGAACAAGATACAGTCGCCTGCACGTAGTCTCATGAAATTGGCACCTGCTTTCGTTAGCGTCTTTACTGCTGCTGAGAGATTGATGCATCTTGAGGAGACGCCTCTTGAGGAACAGGGCGATGATGTTCAGCTTGGTTGTCCTTGTGGAATCCGTCTTGAGAATGTCACCTATGGATATGAGGATGACAAGGCGCATCCTGTAATTCGTGATCTTTCCTATGATTTCCGTCCTGGTGAGTGTACAGCTATCCTTGGAGAGACAGGTGCTGGAAAGACGACAATCATCCGACTCATTCAGGCTCTTCTACGTCCGGATTCTGGTTCTCTTTATATATATAATAAGGTGGAGAGCGTAGAGGTTAGTCCTCTAACGCGCTGTAACATCGTATATGTACCACAGGGAAACACTCTTCTCAGCGGCACTATCCGTGATAATCTTCTTCTTGCCGATGAGGATGCAACAGATGAACAGATGCACGAGGCACTTGAAATGGCATGTGCTGATTTCGTCTTTGCACTTCCAGAAGGTCTCGATACTGTATGCTCCGAGAATGGTGGAGGATTAAGTGAAGGACAGGCTCAGAGAATCTGCATTGCCCGTGCTCTTCTCCGTAATCGTGGAATCCTTCTTCTTGATGAGGCTACAAGTGCCCTTGACCCAGATACGGAAAAGAATCTCCTTGCTAATATTATGAAGTCAAGTCAGCACACAATAATCTTCATCACTCATCGCCCTGCGGTCGTTGATTATTGCACTCGCACTCTCCGCATCGAAAAACTGAGGGACTAAAGCCCGCCTCTCTTTTTCGAGCCGTCATTGGCTCGCCTTTTTCTTGGCTTAGCTCAATCGAGCCGAGTTCGGCTCGCCATCCCCATCCCTTGTAAATATGCCCCTCCGCCCGTTTTGTTATATTTTCGCAATACTTTGCTCATGTTCCCCGTATATTGCCGATTTGCCTTGATTTTCATCATTCAAACCCTAAAAAAACAACTTTTTCTAAAAATAATTCGTGAAAAATTTGGTCAGTTCAGGAAAAAGCAGTACTTTTGCACTCGCTTTCGGGAAAACGGTACCAAACACCGCTTGAAAGAAGGCAAAAAGAAAGAGTTCTTTGACAAGATTTACATCAGGAAAAAGCAGTACTTTTGCACTCGCTTTCGGGAAAACGGTACCAAACACCGCTTGAAAGAAGGCAAAAAGAAAGAGTTCTTTGACAAGATTTACATAAACAGAAAGTAGTAGTACAAGAAGCAAGTGAGTAATCACTTGGGTAATAAACGAACCGATCAATTCTCCTCCTTGACAGGAGGAAAAGAGAAAAGACTTCTTAATAGATTAAAGGATAGTCGTCCCGAGCAAGACAACGATGCTCTTCCGTAAAACGAAGAGTTCATTATAAAGAAATTTTACAATGGAGAGTTTGATCCTGGCTCAGGATGAACGCTAGCTACAGGCTTAACACATGCAAGTCGAGGGGCAGCA